>NZ_VOYO01000007.1:0-150951 GCF_013420255.1 Acinetobacter sp. YH01021 | reverse complement strand
TATTTGAACAATCTAAAATATTTGTATTACCTGAAAAAAGGCAAAGGCAATGTCCGCGAGTAGTGAAAATTAAAGCACAAAAATATCCAAGAAAATGCCAGTCAATTTCTTAACTGACTGGCATTACCTGATATAGGGGCTTTGAAAATCTTTCTGAAATTAATATTTTACCCAAGTAACACTGCGACCAATTACTGATACCCCGACATAACCACGCAAGGTCAGACGTTTGCCATTAGCACTTAAGCGTGCTTTGCCTTTATAAACTTTGCCACTGATCGGATCAAGTACTTTGCCATCATGGTATTCACGCGGCTTTTTCGGATCTGCCTTAAAATCCCAGATAAATGGCAGGCCTAGAAAAGGCTTGTTCTTGAGCTGACCTGGACATTTATGACAGATCCCCATTTTTTCTGCGCCAGGCAAGCTGCGTGTTTCGACAATTACCCCTTCATAACTACCATCTGCTTTCTTGCGAATTTCCACATCCGCACGAGAATAGCCCGATTGATCATCGATGGTTTTCCATTTACCCAATAATGGATCTTCATAGGCAAAGGCCAAGCTAGAAACTGCGATTAAACTCATCCCCATTACTAGAGTATTCAATAATTTTCTCATAACATACCTGTTAAATTGATGATGTATTCATTTTAGAATTATTGCTCTAATTTATTTTAAAAGCATAATTAAATCAAGAGTATGAACTGTGCAGTCTTTCTCATAATTTTTTGAAAATGATGAATATTCAGGTTTTGTTAATGTGAATAATCTTATAATTTAACAGAGATTCTTAGATTGGATTCACAGGAGAGTTTGATTCAGGGAGTAGACGGCTTTTCTAATGTAGGGGAATACGCTTTGTTGAGCTCAGTCACCTAGATTTTAAAACATAAAAAAAGCATTCCTGGGAATGCTTTTAAACTTAAGGATTCGAACTGCTTAGCTCAGGTGTTTACCAAATAGGCCCAAGGCTTCTTCAGCCGTAAAGGTATATTGGCTATTACAGAACTGACAGTCCATCTCGATCGGATTCTGGAATTCCAGCGTTTCACGGATCGACTCTATTCCGATTTGCTGTAAAGCGACTGCACAACGCTCTTTAGAGCAGGTACAACCAAACTTCAACACTTCCGTATCTGGCAGACGCACTTCTTCTTCGTTATATAAACGGTACAGAATATCAGTGGCTTGCAAACCGACTAACTCTTCAGTTTTTAGAGTCTCTGTGAGCATGGTCAGACGTGGCCATAGATCTTCATCTACCCGGCGTTGTTCTTCTTCACTATTACGTGGTAATAACTGAATCAGTAAACCACCTGCACGCTGATGGTCACTTGCCAGTACAATACGCGTCGGAATCTGTGCAGAAAGGTCATAATACTGCATCAGACAGCCCGCCAGATTTTCTTTATCAAGGGGTACAATCCCCTGATAACGCTCACCAAATTCTGGTTCGATATTGATGAATAGAACCGGAGAGGTGAGTGATTTCAACACTGTACTACTGTCTTCACCGACCAGAAAGTGCGGATCTTCTTCATAGTCAGCCAGAGCGCGAACTTCACCCAAATGGTTACATTCAGCCATAGCCCATTTAAATGTGCCCGATGCCTGAATTTGCAGGCTGATACGCCCTTTAATCTTCAATGTGCTGGCCAGCAGTGCAGTGGCACTAAGCATTTCACCTAGCAGGATTTTAACTGCAGGCGCATAGTCACGTTGCGCTAAAATGGTTTGTAAAGCTTCTTCAAGATGCACCACTTCACCACGAACAGGGCTATCTTCAATAAAAAAGCGTTGGCGTAAATCAGACATAAAATTCTCCATAACCCTGCTTTAATGGTGTCATTATTGTAAAACACAAGTTAGGACAGTTCATCTCTTAACGTATCAATTCCTGCGCCGTTTGTATCCTGTTGCTGCTGTGCATCCTGTTTTTGTGCTTTATGGCGTTGATCCTGGGTAAACAGATGCTCCAGTTCAGCCAAACTGCTGCGCTGATTTTCATAATTTGGATGTTCATCCGGATCCAGATGATATTGGCTGTTGAGCAGCTTTTCATCCTGTTCACGGAAGTTTTGAATCTGTTGCTGGCTATTTTCGAGGTCAGGATTGAGCTGGCTTAGTAAGGCCTGACTGAGTTCTAAGGCGGAAAGATAAGTTTCACGCCAGATGTGTTTTACGCCCAAATCCTGCAAGAGATGCACATGATGCCGGTCACGGGCACGGACCCATAAACAGGTTTCAGGATAATTCAGCCGCAGATGTCGTACGACCAGCATTGAGTCTTCAATATCATCAATGGCGACAATCACCTGTTGTGCTGTGGCAATGCCGGTCTGTATCAAGGCTTCCGGTTCTGTTGCATCTGCCTGATAGAAAGGAATATCGTACTGCGCCAGAAGTTCAGTGGCTTGCACATTGCTGTCCACGACACTAAAAGCATGTTGCTGTTGCAGTAAAATCCGGGCGATGATCTGCCCGAACCGACCAAAGCCAATCAGCAAAATCGGTGTACTGGTTTGAGGATTGAGATCAGTTTCGAAGGTCGCTGCCAGATGATTATGACGATCCAGACGCGGTAAAATCTGGCTATGCAATAACCAATAAAATGCGGGGGTCAGCAGCAAGGAAAAACTCACCATCCAAAGCAAGGGAGACAGTAGATTGGCTGTAATAATCTGGTCGGATACCGCAATCACCAGTGCCAGTAAGGCAAATTCGCTGCCTTGCGCCAGGCTGGCTGCCAGCAAGCTACTGTTGCGCCAGCTATTTTGATGATAACGCGCCAATGCCAGGTTGATTGCAAACTTGCCCAAGATTAAAATGAGGGTGCCACCGAGAATCATCCAAGGGAAATTGAGCAGATCAGCTAAGTGCAGTGACATGCCCAGACTGATAAAGGCTAGGCCCATCAACAGACCCTGAAAAGGCCGAATCGCGCTTTCTACCGCAGGCCGGAAATCTGAATCTGCCAGTAAAATGCCGGCAAATAAGGCACCGAGAAATAGATTCAGGCCGAGGGTATTCATTAACACCAACAATGCCAAGGTCACCGCAATCGCTACAATCGCATGCAGTTCGTGACTGCCACTTTTAGCAATCCAGCGATACAACGGCTGCATCAAGTAACGATTACACAGGAACAGACCGCTTAACGTCGCGATGAGGGCAGCAAAGTAGGCCACGCCATGTTCGGTCGAGCGAATCCCGGCAAATAAGGGAATGGCTGCAATCACCAGAATGGCCAACAGAGCATGAATCAGCAGAATCGAATAGGCTTGCTGACCATAGCTGGTGGCGAACTGTTCCTGATGATTGAGATGTTGAATCACCAAAGTCATGGCAGACAAACTGCCGGCGAGTCCAATTACAATGCTGGCGATCAGGCTCTGTTGCAAAAAGCCCCAAGCCATCAGGCTGAAAATCAGGGTGCTGATTAGTACCTGTAAAGCAGCCATCATCCACAGGGAGGGATTAATCTGCACAATGCGTTGTGGTCTGAGTTGCAGGCCGATCCAGAACATCAGTGCCATCAGGCTGACTTGCATGAAACTACTCATGACTTCGGGTGTCTGAATCAGGTGCAAAAGGCTTGGACTTAAGATGATCCCTGTTAACAGATAGCCCAGCACACTTGGCAATCTGAGCCTTTTACTCAGTGGCACTATCAACAGTGCAATGACCAGAACCAGTGTTATTTGTAACAGTATCGACATTTTCCTGCCCTAAATTTATTCTTGATCCAGACTTGCAGTTTCGTATTCCAGATCGATCCTCAGGCGCAATATCTTTTAGCTCAGTTCCTGAGGGTCGATGTCCAGCGTGAGCTTCATGCTAGAAGGTTTGTCCTGCAGCATGTTTTGCCACCAGCTACGCACATAGTAATGCAAACGTGGACGATCCGCTGACAATAGCACCATATGCGACTGATAGCGTCCGGCCTTACGTTCCATTGGCGCAGGAATTGGTCCCCAGATGTCCAGCGCCAGATCAGGATATTGCCTGAGGAGTGCTGCATGTTTCTGTAAGAATTCGGTATTTTGTGCCTGATCCTTGGATTCACAGCGAATCAGGATGGCATAACGGTAGGGCGGCATTCTGGCCATCTGCCGTTCTTTTAAGGTTTGCCGGGCAAATACGCGATAATTTTCATTGACCAGGGTATTCAGCAGGGCATGATCAGGTCTGAGGGTCTGTAGGTAAACATCACCCTTATGTTCACCACGGCCTGCGCGGCCTGCCACCTGCACAATCAGTTGTGCAGTCCGTTCAGTAGCACGGAAATCCACACTGAGCAGACCGGAATCGATATCCAGAATCGCCACCAGCGTCACATAAGGAAAATGATGGCCTTTGGCCAGCATCTGGGTGCCAAGCAAAATGGCAGGTTCGCTTTTCTGAATCTTGTCATAGATTTTTTGCCAGCTGCCGACCCGACTGGTGGAATCGCGATCGACCCGAATCACCTCAAAATCCGGAAAGAGCTCATTCAGATGCTCTTCGACTTTGCCGGTGCCCATACCCAGTGTAACCAGTTCCTGATGCTGACATTGCGGGCAGTGTTCTGGCATGCGGTGAATAGTGCCGCAGTGATGGCAATGCAGATGCTGATAAGGCTGACGGTGTACAGTGAAGTTGGCATCACAGTGCGGACATTGTGCCTGCCAGCCGCAGCTGCCACAAATCAGAACGGGAGCATAGCCACGGCGGTTTAAAAAAATCAGCACCTGTTCCTTTTTCTCCAGACGCTTTTTGATGTCCTGAATCAATTGCAGGCTAATCCCATGCTGCTTCTGTGCGACTTTTAAATCCAGAATATGGATTTTGGGCATCAAGGCCGTACCGGCACGCTGGTTCAGCTCCAGTGCCTGCATCTTGCCATGTTGCACCAGTGCATAACTGTCAATGCTTGGCGTCGCTGATCCCAGTAGTACTGGACATTGCTGTAAATGGCCGCGGTAAAGGGCGACATCTCGGGCATGATAGCGGAAGCCTTCCTGCTGTTTAAAGGACAGGTCATGTTCTTCATCCAGAATGATCAGGCCCAGATTCGGCATGGGAGTATAAATGGCGGAACGTGTACCGAGTACGATTGAGGCTTTGCCGGTTTCTGCCGATTGCCAGGCTTGTAGCCGTTTGGAATCATTCAGGCCGGAGTGCAGCAGCGCAATATGGCAATGAAAACGGGACTGAAAACGGCTGATGGTTTGCGGCGTCAGGCCGATTTCCGGCACCAGCACCAGCACCTGTTTGCCCTGTTTCAGTACCTGCTCCATGATCTGCAAATATACTTCAGTTTTACCGCTACCGGTCAGACCATCCAGTAAAAAAGCCTGATATTGATTGCGATATTTTAATACCTGTTCGACTGCATGTTTTTGTTCAGGATTGGCAGTTAGCGGCATCTGTGCCAGCTGCATTGGCTGCGGACTGAAATCTTGTGGCTCCAGCACACAGGCGCAAATCTCTTTTTTCTCCAGTGCTTTTAAGGTCGCGGTTTCAATCCCGGCCATATTCAGCACATTTTCAGTAGTCCCGACCGGATGCAGTTTTAGAATCCGGTAGGCTTCCTGCTGCTTGTCCGAACGGCGTACTTTGGCCTCGGCATTAGTGTCCAGGAGCTTCCAGGTACGGGCCAGCAGGTTATAAGGCTTGCCCTGACGCAGTAGGGTCGGCAGGGCACTGTGGAAAACTTCACCGATCGGGAACTGGTAATACTGCGCTGACCATGTCAACAAACTTAAAACTTTGCCATCTATAATGGCGCGTTCATCGAGCAGTTCGGTCACAGCCTTAAGTTTAAAGCGCGGGTCGAGAGGAGTATCTGCGGACAGTTTTTCAATAATCACCCCGACCAGATTCTGCCGACCAAACGACACCAGTACGCGTGCCCCAATCTGTGCCTGTTCAAATTGTTCTGCACTCATCGTGTAATCAAAACAATCAAATACATGTACAGGTACAGCAATGCGTACGCGATAAAGTGGACTTGAATCGGTGTGAGAATTTTGCATATCTTGGGGTGGAGATCCTGAAGAAATTTCGTCGTGCTTAAAGTTCGATTATGTTAGAGTGAGCAGATAATTTATATCAAAGAATATGAATGATTTCGGTGGTCTGACGCAACAGCGTTAAGCAAAATTTTGGAAAATTAGAGCATTACAATGCCTGCATATCAGTTTATTGCGCTTGATGCTTCAGGAAAGCAGCAAAAAGGCGTGCTGGAGGGGGATTCTGCACGTCAGATCCGGCAACAATTACGGGATAAAGCACTTATTCCGGTCTCTGTTGATCCTGTTGAAAAAAAAGACCAGCAGCATCGTCGAAAATGGTTTGAAAAAAGCATCACCGCCTATGATCTGGCCCTCATGACCCGGCAATTATCCGTGCTGGTCGCTGCCGCGATTCCATTGGAAGAAGCCATCCGCGCCGTCGGCAAGCAAAGCGAAAAAGTGCATGTACAAAACCTGCTGATGTCGGTGCGCTCCAAGGTGCTGGAAGGGCATAGTCTGGCGCAGGGCTTGCAGCAATCCGGACGTTTTCCTGAACTGTATATTGCCACAATTGCCGCCGGTGAACGTTCCGGACATCTGGATCTGATTCTGGATCAGTTAGCCGACTATACCGAAAACCGGTTTGCCATGCAGAAAAAAATTCAGGGTGCAATGGTCTATCCGATTATCCTGATGCTGATGTCCTTTGCGATCGTGATGGGGCTGATGACCTATGTGGTGCCAGATATCGTCAAGACCTTTGACCAGAGTAAAGATGCCTTGCCGTGGATTACCGTGGCCTTGATGAAAGCCAGTGATTTTATCCGCATTGCTTGGCCATTTTTATTGATTGGTGGTGCTTTGGGGATTTTCCTGTTGGTCCGGTTTTTAAGAACCACCGCCGGGCATTATGCCTTTGACCGTCTGACCTTAAAATTACCTTTATTCGGCAAATTGTCACGCGGGATTAATGCCGCACGTTTTGCCAGTACCTTATCCATTTTGACCCAGTCTGGCGTGCCGCTGGTCGATGCGCTGCGCATTGGTGCTGCAGTCAGTAACAACTGGGTGATCCGGGATTCTGTCAATCTGGCAGCGGAAAAAGTCACTGAAGGTGGCAACCTGGCAACCCAACTGGAACGCAGTGGTTATTTCCCGCCGATGATGGTACAAATGATCAAAAGTGGTGAAGCATCCGGTGAACTGGACCGTATGCTGGAACGTGCTTCACAGATGCAGGATCGCGAAGTGACCACCCTGATTTCAACTTTACTGGCCTTGTTGGAACCTTTAATGCTGGTGTTGATGGCCAGTATTGTTCTGGTCATTGTGATAGCAGTGATGCTGCCAATTGTGAACATGAATAATATGATTTAAACAGAAACCAGTTAGAATTTTGTTGTGATCAAAATTCAAGTGGAAATTCTGAATGATGCAAATAAGTGAGAGAGATTGAATGAAAAGGAATCAATTAAATAAACAGACGGGCTTTACGTTAATCGAAGTCATGGTGGTGATTGTAATTCTCGGTGTGCTTGCTGCGCTGATCGTTCCGAACGTGATGGGACGTGGTGAAAAGGCCAAAGTCGATACCACCGTGATCAAGTTACAAAGCATTGCAGGTTCACTGGATCAATACAAGCTGGACAATGGCAAGTATCCAAGTATGCAGGAAGGTGGTCTGGATGCACTGGTGAATCAGCCAGCGACTGCAAAAAACTGGGTGCCGGGCGGTTATGTCAAAGGCGGTTTTCCAAAAGACAGCTGGGATAATGAACTGCAATATGTGATTCCGGGCACCGATGGTCGAAGCTTCGATCTGTATTCATTTGGTGCAGATGGTCAATCGGGTGGTGAAGGAACAGATGCCGATATTTATTATCAGCCTTAATTGAGAATCATTATAAATTCTCGATAGATGGCATATATCACTTCACTTAATAGGCTATTTCAATACGAAGTGAAGTGATAATAACTCTTAATTATTAAATATAATATAAGTTAATGATATTTATAATAATGAAATAATAAAATTGATATGCGAGTTATAATAAGAATTATTCCCATATTTATCTATTACAATTCTCGTAAAATATGAATAAACATACACTTTCTATTTATTTAAAAAAGCTCATAATGATCTGAATGGCACTTGACTCGCCAACGGAGAAGCACATGAAAGCATTTATCTTGGGAGATGAAATCAATCAATTTCATTGGTCGATGCTGAAATCTGTTCTTCTGGTTTTAAGCATGCTGCCGATCAGTCAGGGAATCGTCCATTTATGGCAGAGCACCGAAGGCAGCAGCCAGATTATGGTGGCTTTCTTTGCTATCAGCTTGATGAGCAGTTTATTGGCCTTGTGTTTCTGGTCAGCATTAAACGCGAGTGTAATCCGCATTCAGGCCGAACAAGGTTCAGCATTTGAGCAGACACTGGTTAGCCTGTATCGTCATGTGCCGATGCTGTCTCTTGCCAGCATGTTGTGTTATTTGGCTATACAATTTTAAGCTTGAAAGAGATGAAAAAACCGAGGCTATGACCTCGGTTTTTTATTGCCTTGAATGTTCCTCCCTTTCGTAAAGGGAGCTTAGGAGGGATTGATAAGATGCTATATTCAGGAATCCCCTAAGTCCCCCTTTGTAAAAGGGGTACTTGAAAAAATTACCGTCTAGATTTAAAGCTGACATCCACTTTGCGTGGACGGAAGCGCCATCCCATAAGCAAAAGCAGAACCGAGAAGATCATCACTGGCCAATCGCTGAGTTTCATATACAGCGTTTCACCCTGCATGGCTGGAAGTTCGCCACGTAATACTGCTTCCTGATCCATCGGAGCTTTTTTCACAATATGACCATTGTGATCAATAAACGCAGTTACACCAGTATTGGTCGCCCGAATAAACCAGCGGCCATTTTCTTTAGCACGCATTTGCACCATTTGCAGATGCTGTAACGGTCCTGCCGTGCCGGTAAACCAGGCATCATTAGACACAGTCACCAGAAAATCGCTTTGACTGGCATTGCGACGGGTCAAATTCGGGTAAGCCACTTCATAGCAAATTGCAGAACCCAATGGATGATTTTTCACATTTAATGGTTTTTGATGATCTGCGCCTCGGGTAAAACCGCTCATGGAAGGATCATTTTGTAGACCTGGCAATACCCAGCTCAACCAGCCTGATAAGGGAATATATTCACCAAAAGGAACCAGTCGTTGCTTCTTGTATAGCCCATCAGAATCATCGCCGCTGGCCATAATGCTATTGTAATATTTTGGATAGCCCGCAGCCTGTGATTCTGCTAAATCCCAATACGGAATGCCGGTCACCCAGGCCGTACCCGATTTTTCAGCCTGTACTTTCATGGCTTCCAGAAAGGCTTCAATATCAGTCTGGAACATGGGAATCGAAGACTCCGGCCAGACGATCAGATCGCGACCCCATTCGGTTTTACTCAAATTGGCATAAATCAATAAGGTCTTCACCTGATATTCAGTCAGCCATTTCAGGTCTTGCGGAATATTGCCCTGAATCAGGGAAACCGTTAAAGGTTTTTGATCTTTTTCCTCAACAAACGTCAGTTGTGCTGCGCCCCAGGCACCGAGTAACAAGATGGCGGAAGGAATGGCCCAGAACAGGCGTCTATTCAGGATCTCAACCAGCGCACAGGCCAGAATGATCACCACGAAAGATACCCCAAACACCCCGAATAATGGCGCATAAGCATCTAGGTAGCGTTCGGTAAAGGCATAACCAGCAAACAGCCATGGGAATCCGGTAAAGACCCAGGTCTTGGACCATTCAAACAGCACCCAGAGCGGGGCAAAGGTTAAAGGTGTTTCCGGGAAAAAGCGGCGATAGACAAACGTTTGAACGGCACTAAACAGACCCATCACCAGCGCCATAATCAGGATCATCACGACGCTGAGAAATGCACTGGTATCGCCATAGACATGAATTGAGGTATACAGCCAGAATGCGCCGACAAACCACAAGCCAATCCCATAAGCCCAGCCAATGCCAAAGGCCTGTTTTGCGCTACGTCCGCGCAGGCAAGCATAGAGCAGTGCTGGAGACAGAATCGCCAGCCACCAGTAATGATAAGGGGCTAGTGCCAAACTAAAGATAGCACCTGCAAATAAGGCAATTAAAACAGGATAGATTAGCGGCAAAGGTTTTTGCTGTTGAGACGAACTCAACAGCTTATCGAAATACGCTCTCATTGGCGCACGGCTCGAATTAGATGAATAGAGCGTGAATCCGCCTCAAGAATGGTAAATTGCCAGTTTTCCAGTTCAATGGTTTGACCTTCAAGGTCACTCACCAGACCAATTTCCTGTAATAACAAGCCGCCCATGGTTTCCACTTCATCATCAGGGAAAGTCGCATCCAGCATATTATTGAAATACTCAATCGGAGTCAGGGCTTGGACTACCCAGGTATTGGCGGTAGTCGGGTCGTTATCCGGAACAATGTAGTATGCTTCTTCGTCAGCATTGTCATGTTCATCTTCAATTTCACCGACAATTTCTTCCAGAATATCTTCCAGTGTCACCAGACCCGAAGTCGTACCGTATTCATCAATCACCACCGCAATATGCGTCTGGGTATTCTTTAACATGCGCAGCACCTGATCGGAGCGGGCACTTTCCGGAACAAACAAAGGTTGACGCATAAGCGCGCGAATATCGACTTTGGCCGTCGGCTCAGTCAGAAAAGGCAATAAATCCTTGGCCAATAGAATGCCCACCACATTGTCGGTCTGATCGGAAGAAAATACCGGAAAACGTGAATGCGCAGACTCGACGAGCACATGCAGGATATCCAGCAGTTGATCATCTTCCTGTAAGCTGATCATGGACGTGCGAGGCGTCATGACTTCACGAATTTTGGTTGCCGGGAGGTCAAGAACGCCCTCAAGCATGGCAACAGTATCGGGTTCTAAAAATCGACGTGAATCTTGTACTAATTTTAGCAGTTCGTCGCGAGTTTCGGGTGCAGTTCCCAGCCATTTGCGTAAGCCGCGCATACCCCACGACGGGCCTGATTCCTCGTGCATGATTTTTCCTGAAGACTCTTAATATCTAAAAAAACGTGGTTTTATCATACCGCAGAAAATACGCTTGTCTATTGTAAATATGATGCGCAGTCTTGATCGCGTGAGTCAGCGCTGATTTTAAAACTGGCCACGTATGCAAAGCAGCAATGTAATCGCAGCTTTATGCTAAAATATGGCGGTCTTTCCATCCTGAGTCTATCGATGTCTCCAACTGAAATTATTCCAAGTCTGCAATTGAATACCCGAGGTTTGCGTTGTCCTGAGCCAGTGATGATGTTGCATCAGGCGATCCGTAAATCCAAGGCAGGTGATGTGGTTGAGGTGTTTGCCACGGATAATTCAACGTCGTGGGATATTCCAAAATTCTGTATGCATTTGGGGCATGAGTTGCTATTGCAGGAAGAACGTCTGGATGAAAATGGCAATAAAGAATTTCATTATTTAGTGAAGAAAGGCGGCTAAAGAGATAAACGACAGATGAGCTCAATGATCTGTCCCTATTTAGGAAATAAAACTCCACAAATCTGTGAAATTAAATAGATGAATGGGCAAGAACTGAAATTTTAAATATTTATCCACAAATAAACCCGCTTAAAAGCGGGTTTATTTTTTATCTGATAATCAGATTAAATGTTCGGATATGAACAGCACTGCTGCGCAAGAACTATCCAAATTACATATTCGGGTAATTCGGACCACCACCACCTTCCGGTGTTACCCAAGTGATATTCTGGGAAGGATCCTTGATGTCACAGGTCTTGCAGTGCACACAATTGGCTGCATTGATCTGGAAACGCTTGGAACCGTCATTATTTTCCATAATTTCATAGACACCCGCCGGGCAGTAACGCTGCGCAGGCTCGTCCCATGTCGGCAGGTTGACTTCCACCGGAATAGAGGCATCGGTGAGTTTTAAATGCGCTGGCTGGTTTTCTTCATGGACCGTATTCGAGACAAACACTGAAGACAGACGGTCAAAGGTCAGCTTGCCATCCGGTTTTGGATAGTTTGGCTTGAAGCTTTCAGCCGCCTGGGTTTTCAACGCAGCATGATCCTGAACCAGATCGTGCAGGGTAAATGGCACTTTAAACACGTTCTGATCGATGAAGTTAAACGCGCCGCCGATCCATTGACCGAACTTGTGCATTGCCGGGCCAAAGTTACGCGAGTTATATAGCTCTTCTTTCAGCCAGCTGTTGTTGAACTTGTCGGTATACGCGGTCAGTTCTTTCACGAAGAAATCTTCACCTTCAGCCACACGTGCCACCGCCAGATCACCGCCTTTTTCTACACCGGCAGCTATCGCTTCAAAGACCGCTTCACCGCAGAGCATGCCGGATTTCATTGCCGTATGAGAACCCTTGATCTTGGCAAAGTTCAGGAAGCCGGCATCATCACCAATCAATGAGCCACCCGGGAAGGTGAATTTTGGTAGTGAGTTAAAACCACCTTTGGTCACAGCACGCGCACCATAAGAAATACGCTTACCACCTTCCAGATACTGCTTGATCAATGGATGGGTTTTCCAGCGCTGCATTTCCATGAAGGGATACATATGCGGGTTGGTGTAAGACAGATCTACGATCATGCCCAGAGTCACCTGGTTATTCTCAGCATGGTATAACCACCAGCCACCTGAAGAACCAGTTTCATTTAGTGGCCAGCCGGCACCATGCATGACCAGACCCGGTTTATGCTTGGCAGGATCGATTTCCCAAAGCTCTTTAATGCCGATACCGTAGTGTTGCGGATCAGCGTCCTTGTCCAGGTTGAACTTCTGGATCAGACGTTTACCTAAGTGACCACGACAGCCTTCAGCGAAAATTGTGTATTTGGCATGCAGTTCATAACCCGGGGTAAAGTTATGCGTTGGTTCGCCATCTTTACCAATACCCATATCACCGGTTTGGATGCCTTTGACTGTACCATCGGCATGATACAGAATTTCAGACGCGGCAAAGCCCGGAAAGATCGACACTTCCAGTTCTTCCGCTTTCTGGCCTAACCAGCGCACCACATTGCCGAGCGAGATGACATAGTTGCCATCGTTATGCATGGTTTTAGGCACCATCCAGTGCGGTGCTTCCTGTGATTTTTCATCTGACAGCAGGAAGAAGGTTTTATCTTCAGTCACCGGGACATTCAGCGGGGCACCCTGTTCTTTCCAGTCCGGGAACAGCTCGTTTATGGCACGCGGTTCAAGTACAGCACCAGACAGAATATGCGCACCGACTTCGGAGCCTTTTTCTACGACACAAACGGACAAATCGTTTAAGTTGTTTTCAATTGCAAGTTGACGGATTTTGATCGCAGCAGAAAGACCCGCAGGGCCTGCGCCTACGATGACGACGTCAAACTCCATCGATTCACGTTCGATGTGTTCCATGTAGGACTCCTCATATTACTATTCGGTGGCAACCATAATCATATGATTGGGTGCTGCCATAAGTGTTCTTGGTTCCTAGACACAAAAATGCTGGTGTCTTTGATAATCTGGGCTAGTATAGTTTTAAAGCCGGTTTTAGCCAATTGGCTGAAACATATTATTTTTCCGTCATTAAGGTCTTCTTTTATGGATAAGCCAGTACCCAGCACAAATCCGACGAAAAAAGTAACTTATCCCGATGATAAAAATTTAATGGATATCGCACAATACTTAAAAGATGCACAGGGCAGTCACAAAAGGTCAATACCCCCTTTGGAGCAATGGCAGCCAAAGCATTGTGGCACAATGGATCTCAAGGTTTTAGCCAACGGCGAATGGTGGCACGAAGGTCAATTGATCAAGCGTCAGCCGATGATTGACCTGTTTGCAACGGTGCTCTGGAAAGAAAACGATAAATTCTATCTAAAAACACCAGTAGAAATGATTGAAATCGAAGTTGAAGATGAACCTTTATTTGTCAATCAGGTCGATCAGGTTGAAATTAATGGAAGGATTTATCTGCAACTGGGCACGACCACGCAAGACCTGATTGTTGTTGATGCTGAACATCCAATCTTTATGCGTGAATATAAAGGTGAGTTGAGGCCTTATGTGCATGTGCGTTTTGGGATTAATGCACTGATTCAGCGTGCGGCATTTTTACATCTGGTCGAGATGGGAGAGCTTGATGAAAATCCGGCAGGCGAAACCGTTTTAAGTTTGAAAAGTGGTGATTTAGACTTGCATTTGAGCACCTGAGGTTTAAGCTTGAACGCTAGAAATTTCAAACAAGCCACCTGCAACGTTATGAGCGCTATTCAACCAATTTCCCAGCTATTAGACTCGATGCCCAATGCCACGGCAGATGCGCCTATTGGCATTTTTGACTCAGGCGTAGGCGGCTTGTCAGTCGCCCTGGAAATTGCCCGTCATTTGCCTAATGAGCGCTTTGTCTATTATGCGGATACTGCGCATGTGCCTTATGGTCCGAGAGATGATCAGGAAATTCGTGCCTTGACGGCTCAGGCGATTGAATGGCTTTATCGTCAAGGTTGTAAAGTTGCGGTGGTGGCTTGTAATACCGCTTCCGCTTTTAGTCTGGATTATTTGCGTGACTATTATGGTGAAAACTTTCCGATTATCGGTTTAGTACCCGCGCTTAAACCGGCGGTCCTGAATACCCAGTCGAAAACGGTGGCGGTATTGGCCACGCCCGCGACCTTCCGCGGCCAACTGATTAAAGATGTCATTTCCCGTTTTGCCGAACCGGCTCAAGTCAAAGTCCTGCCTGTGACCAGTCTGGATCTGGTGCCTTTTGTTGAGGCTGGGGAGCAGATGAGTGCAGCCTGTTTGCAGACATTAAAAGAGATTTTACAACCAGTTGTAGATCAGGGCGCTGATTATTTAGTGTTAGGATGTACACATTACCCCTTCCTAAAATCGTCAATTCAGTATATTTTTGGTCAAAAGCTGACATTAATTGACTCAGGATTCGCGGTTGCAAGACAAACGGCCCGAATTTTAATTAAAAATGGGTTATTATTTGAGCATAAGTCTAAAGAAAGCGTGAAAATTGAATTGGTGGTGAGTGGGCAGAATGCTGAACAGCTCCGACCGATTTTGCAGCACCTGATTCCGGCCGATTTAAAATGGCAGGTCAGTAATATGAGTGCAGTTTAAAACTCATTTTTATAATTTAAGAAGAAAGATATTTTGATTTTGGGGTGGCCATATTGGGTAAAGAAGCATGTGATAATGCATTTTTACGCAAATGTACAGGAGAAGAGGATAGCCCATGCTGGATAAACGGTACCAAGTGTTCATCTCAACCTCTGGGGCAGAAATGCAACCGGAGCGTATCATTCTGTCTCAAACACTGGTAGGAATGGGGTTTTTCTCGTGGGGACTGGAACAGCGTACACCGCTGAATACTGCATTTGCACGCCGCCAGATTGATGACTGTGATTATGTCGTGATTCTGCTGGGAAGCCAGTATGGAGAGCAGTCGGTATCGGGTGTTGGCTATATGCATCTCGAATATATTTATGCAGTGACCAAGCAAAAACCGATTATTGTGTTTATGCATGATGATCCGGCATCACGTGAAAGTGCATTGCATGATGCCAAACCGGAATTACAGGAAAAATTCAAGGAATTCCGTCAACTATTACAGCAGGAAGTCGATCAGGTCTTTACTTACCGCAGCCTGCGCGATCTGGAAATGGCAGTGCGTTTTAACATGCCGCAAATGCTGGAGCGCTATCCGGTGACCGGCTGGGTGCGTCCGCAAAATACCCAGGCGCTGCATGACGAGATTGACCAGCTTAAAGCCAAAGTGGCTCAACTGGAACGTGATGGCGGAACTGCAGAAGTTGATCCATTCCTGAGCTTGCCCAAAGTAGCGATGCATGAAATTTTTTCTTTTGAATACCGGATGCATGCTTATCAGGATGGTAACTTCAAGGAAATCAAAGTCCAGAAGAAACTGACTTGGGCGCAATTGTTGGCGTTGCTGGGCTCCACCTTTTTCAATCCGACCCCTGAGGAATTTTTCTCGAAGCGCATGAATGAATATCTGAATGAAACCGGTTTGCAGGATGCACGGGTACAGATGCCGCGTGCACATGCAGTGGCGCGTGCCCAGATGAATATCCGTGCCTTGCATAGTTTAAAAATTCAAATGCGCCAGAATGACTGGATTGTGCCATCCGGTCGTGATGACCGACAGCGCATGCTGTGGCAGATCACGCCAAAAGCGCAAAAGTTGCTGGACAGCAGCTTGCTGGATTTAGATCGCACTTTTCAATATAAGTCAGCGTATTAATCCATAGAGAGAATAAATAAAAAGCTGTTAAAGTACAGGGGTTGATATCCTGACGGACGAACTGAATGTATTCTCCTGCTAAAGCGAAAGTGACGATTATATTGGCAAACTTGGGCACACCAGATGAGCCTACGATTCCAGCGGTACGCCGTTTCCTCAAGCAGTTTTTATCTGATCAGCGTGTGATTGAAATTCCCAAACCGATCTGGCAAATCATTCTGCGCTTATTCATTTTGCCCTTCCGTCCAAAGCGGGTAGCACAGGCCTATGCGCAAGTATGGGGACAGGATTCGCCGATGCGTGAAATTCTGTTTGAGCAGGTCGCAGCAGTCAAGACGCATCTCACCCAGCTGTATCCACAGTTTGAGCTGAATGTGGTGCCTGCCATGACTTATGGCAATCCCAACATTCAGGATGTCTTGGCACAAGTCTCCGCGCAGCCACAGGAACACGTGATTCTATTTCCCCTGTTTCCCCAATATTCAGCCACGTCGACCGCACCTCTATACGATGCTGTGGCGAAATGGGTGGTTAAACAGCGCAATTTACCCGGTTTGACAGTGATCCGGGATTATTATCAACATCCTTTATTTATCCAGTCGCTGGCTCAAAGTGTACGGGACTATCAGGCAATTCATGGTCAGCCAGAGAAATTGTTGATGTCTTTCCACGGTATTCCACAGCCCTATGCTGATAAAGGCGATCCTTATGCCGACCGTTGCCGCATAACTGGCAAGCTGTTGGCTAAAGCCTTGTGTTTAAGCGAAGATCAATATGCGATCAGCTTCCAGTCGCGGTTTGGCAAACAGGAATGGATCAAGCCCTATACCGATGTTTTGCTTGAAGATTGGGCTAAGCAGGGGGTGAAATCAATTCAAGTAATGAGTCCAGCATTTTCCGCGGACTGTCTGGAAACGCTTGAAGAGCTGGCAATCGAAAATGCCGAGATTTTTAAAGCACTCGGCGGTGAAAGCTATAGTTACATTCCGGCATTAAATAGCCGTGAAGATCATTTGCGATTGCTCAATAGTCTGCTTCAGGCTAATCTGGATGCATTGACACAGACACTTACCCATTAACTTGCCCGAGGTTTTTCACCCCATGTTACAAGTCAAAATTGTTCCAGTTACTGCATTTCAGCAAAACTGTTCCATCGTTTGGGATACGGAAACTAAAGAAGCCATTTTGATTGATGCTGGGGGCGAACCTGAAAAACTGAAAGCTGAAGTTGAAGCGCTGGGTTTAACGGTTAAAGCCTTGTGGCTCACTCATGGCCATCTGGATCATGCGGGTGCGGTGGGTGCGTTAAAAAAGGCTTGGGATGTACCGGTGATTGGACCGCATAAGGAAGATGCATTCTGGCTCGACATGATTCAGGAAGTTTCTGCACGTTATGGCTTCCCGATTCCGGAAAAAGTCGAAGTGACCCAATGGCTGGAAGGTGGAGAAGTGCTCAAACTCGGCAATGAAGAATTTGAAGTGCGTTTTGCTCCAGGCCATACGCCAGGTCATGTGATGTTCTATAACAAAAATTATGACTTGTTATGGACAGGGGATGTATTGTTTAAAGGTTCAATTGGCCGGACTGATTTCCCGCGTGGCAACCATCAGCAGCTCTTAGATTCCATTCAGAGAGAATGTTTTAGTCTGCCGGATGAAACTCAATTCATTTCAGGACATGGATCGATCAGCACCATTGGTTTTGAAAAGCAGCATAATCCTTTTGTTGCAGGTAAAGCGGGTTAAAAGCGTAAATAAAAGACCAACATAGTTTGGTCTTTTATTTTTATTCTGAAAAGGGATTATTGCGAAGTTGTCGCGTTTGCATGTGTATGAGCCAAGCGGCAAAAGCAAAAAGCACACCCAATACAATAAATAAACTATCTTGTTGGAAAATGCCGACTCCCAAAGAAAGAAGTGCGAGTAGACCGACCCCAATTAATATGACTCTTAAAATAATATAACCCATATTATTGCTCTAAAAATAATGTGAAAATTTAGAGTAGAACAATAATACTAAGGCTTTATGAATGATGTTAATTCGTGTTGCTTTATCTAAGTAATTTTATAAAACTCATATGATTTATTTACTTAATTTCGACAAGATTCTGCTTTCAGACAAAATTTTCGACAGGGAAGACATTTTATTCTTCGCTGTTGTCGGCTTGTGGTGCATCCTGGGTAGGCAAACTATATTCCTCATTGGCCCAAGCCCCCAGATCAATCATTTTGCAACGTTCTGAGCAAAAAGGACGGAATTCATTATCTTCCCATGTGGTCAGCTTGCCACAGCGCGGACAGTTTAAAGTGGTAGGCATGACAATAACTCCAAAGAAAAATAAAGGTTCGATTAGGCAAATATAGCCGCACTTGTTAGACTTATGCGGTTTTTATTAGTTTGATCTGATTATGCCGATTCGTCAATTTCAAGCACAGCGTATGCATGCGCCCCGTGAGTTTCAAAGCATCAGTCCTGAACCGGTCTGTGTCGAAGTGGGAGCGGGTAAAGGTAAACATGCCTTGTTATTCAGCAAGAACAATCCAGACACTCAACTGATTGCAATTGAACGTACCCGTGAAAAATTTCTGGCGATGCAAAAACAGCATGCTGTTGAGGGTCAAACTAATTTACAAACCGTTCATGCCGATGCTTTACCGTGGATCGTGCATGCACTGTATCCGCAGCAGGTAGAACGATTCTTTATTTTATATCCAAATCCTGAACCGCATAATCCGGCACAGCGCTGGGTCAATATGCCATTTTTTGAGTTTCTGCTTTCCCGCCTGAAAACCGGTGGAACGATTACGCTGGCCAGTAATATTCCTGCCTATATCGAAGAAGCAGAAATACAAGTGCGAGAGCTCTGGAAGCTACCTTTTGTCAAAGAAGTGATTGCTGCAGATTCGGCGCGTACCCATTTTGAAATTAAATATCTGGAGCGCGGTGAACTATGCCAGCAACTGATCATCAGCAAGCCTGAAACTTATGTGACACGTTTTGATGATTTCCAGCCTTTGCAAGGGCAGAATGCCACCGTCTCGGAATAATCAGATGAGCAAACGCATTGCTATTGTGGGTGCAGGCCCCGCAGGCTTAATGGCAGCAGAAGTGCTCAGTCAGTTTGATTATGAGCTGCATGTCTATGAGCAGAAACCGTCTGCTGCGCGTAAATTCCTGATGGCAGGCAAAACCGGTCTGAATATTTCCCATGCCGAGCCTGTGCCACAGTTTGTACAACGTTATGATCAGGTGGAGTGGTTGTCTCCTTGGATCAAACGCTGGGATGCGCTCTGGATTCAAGACTGGATGAAGCAGCTTGGTATTGAACCTTATATCGGTTCGTCTGGCCGGGTATTTCCTACAGAGATGAAAGCCGCGCCCTTGCTGCGTGCCTGGCTCAAGCGTTTGGCCAGTGATGATGTTCAGTTTCATTACCGGCATAAAGTCAGCCAGTTAGAGCAACAACAGCTTGAGCTGCATGATCTGAAAAATAATGAATATCGCACTGAACATTTTGATGCCATTATTCTGGCTTGTGGGGCAGTGTCTTGGTCAGCGTTGGGGAGTGATGGTGCATGGCAAGCATGGCTGAAACCGGATGAAATTGAGCCTTTCCAAGCCAGTAATGCCGGAGTGGAATATCCTTGGTCTCGGTTTATGCAGCCAGTCTTTGGTCAGCCGCTGAAACGTGTTGCAGCATGGGTTGGGCAAGGTGAAAAGACCATCGGCGATATCGTGATCAGTCATTATGGTCTGGAAAGTGGTCTGATCTATAAGCAGGGGCGTGGCTTACGCGAGCAACTAAAACAGGGGCAGCCTATGCAGCTGCATCTGGACCTCTTCCCAAATCAAAGCATCGAACAGCTTGTGCAAAAAATACAGCCAAGTAAGAAGCAGTCTTTAACTAATGTCTGGCGTAAAGCCGGATTGGACGGTGCCAAGGCGGCTCTGGTACGGGAACTGGTGGCCAAAGCGGTATGGCAAGATCCTGCTGAATTAGCCAAAAAAATTAAACATTTGACCATTCCACTCACAGGTTTCCGCCCGATTGAAGAGGCGATTAGCTGTGCAGGTGGTGTCAAGCGTGAAGTGTTGTCAGAACAGCTACAATTGAAATCTAACCCACATGTATTTCTTTGCGGAGAAATGCTGGACTGGGATGCACCGACCGGCGGTTATCTACTGACAGCCTGTTTTGCCACAGGGCGTGCAGCGGGTGAAGGTGTGCATCAGTTTCTGACAGCAGATTAAGTCATTTTATAGCTAGGATGATCTAGTATTTATACTGAATGCAGACTCAACAGATCCGGCCTTGTTCATTCACGCTGTTTTAACGCTGCCAGCTTAGCTTAGATTATTTTTGTATTTTATCTAAGCTGTGTGCCAATTTAGCCTCCTAGACTATTCCTTCACCTGCCGGGAAGCTGGTTCTTTCTTGGCGAGATCCGGATATTGCGAACGCCAGCGTTCCAGTTGTTCTTGGGCGTGTAGATATTTCCCCAGACCCTTTACATTCTCACTGGCTTCATTCACAGGTGTAGCTTGAGTCTTGGGAGTATTGAGTAATTGATCCTGATGTTCCCAGTATTGATACATCAAGCCCTGAATATAGCGGCCCTGTTCGGTTTTCAGTTCTAAAGCCTTCAACATATTCAATGCTGACTGGACATGATCACGCTGACGTTGCTGGACAAATTCTTCTGTCATATTTTCATCATCGCGCATGCTGTTTAATTCTTTTTCCAGATCACTACTCATGTCCTGAAAGCGCTGTTCATAATCTGTCAATGCAGCAATATCATGCGGATCATCAGCAGTTTTAGGGAAGTCTTTCAGTGGCTCGGTTTTCAGTTCCTGCATGACTTGATCTGAAGCCGTATTATCTGTTGTGGCTTCAGTCGGAGTTTCGGTCGTTTTCTGGTCACATGCCATCAGCAGCATGGCCGCAGCGAATAACAGCGTTCGTGTCATTCCTGGTATTTTATGCATGATCGGCTCCTGTTTTTAATTACTTTTCTTGAACACATAGATATGGGTGACATAAGGAAAATCGATCATTTCCTCTGCACTTTTGGCTGTATATTGCTGGATGATCTGTTCAAATTGTTGTTTTAACTGTGCCTGCTGTTGTTCAGGCATGGCTGCAATAAAACTGGTCGAGAGCAGCCGCTTGGATACTACCTGCTCCACACTGCCATGCTGTTGCTGGGTCATTGTGGTTTCTGCATAGGGCTGAAATAGCGTTTGCTGTGCAAAGACCTCGCGCCAGGCACCGCTATGATAGCGCGGCGTATCGCCTTCCAATGGGGCAATACAATCGGCCAAGGCCTGAACCCAGTCCACCCGAGTATCGCGCTGATTCCAAATTAACACCAGATAACCCTGCGGTTTGAGTACCCGATCTAATTCTTGTAAGGTAGCAGAATCGGCAAACCAGTGAAATGACTGTGCACAAAATACCGCATTCAGGCTATGATCAGGCAGGGGAAGTTGATGGCTAACGCCTTCAAGAGCATGAATGTCCGGATGCGCCTGTTGTAATTGAGCCAGCATTTCCGGGACAGGATCAATCGCGATAATGTGCTTACTGAGCGGGCGTAAATAGGGGATAAACTTGCCGGTGCCGCTGCCCAAATCCAAAAGATGCGCATCTGCAGGCAAAGCCAGCATTTCACTCAGCCATTGGCTGATTTCTGCCGGATAATCGGGACGCACTTGCTGATAGAGCTCAGCCGACGCACTAAAACCCTGTTTTGCTGCAGGATGTAATGATTGTGTCATATTTTGCGCTTTTTAATCTTTTTGATCGATATAAAATAGCATATTCACTTTTTTGACAGCGTTCATTGACTGAATTGTTGTGGAAGGGTTCGATTTACCAGCACGGGAAAGTTATGGACAAGCAGATTGTTTTTGAAGATGAACATATACGCGCGATTTTTATGCCGGGATCTTCTTCAGAACTGATTTTTTCATTTGGCGATTTGATTACCCGTGCCAAGGGCCTCAACATCAATGCAGAAAAGTCACTGGCGAAATTCGAGTTTAATGTGCTTGGCATTATGCCCAAGCATAAATCCTGGTTTCCGCAAGGTTCCATGTGGAACATGTTGCAAGCCATCGCAGATCTGATTGCACCGTTTCAGCAGCGTATTGCCTATGGCGGTTCGATGGGCGGCTATGCTGCAATTAAATATTCCCGTGCCTTGGGCGTACAACGGGTGGTGGCGATGGTGCCGCAATACTCGATCGATCCGGAAGATGTACATGATGCCCGCTATAACATGTTCTATCAGCCAGAGCTGAATACAAATATGCG
Source organism: Acinetobacter sp. YH01021 (assembly GCF_013420255.1). Taxonomy (GTDB): domain Bacteria; phylum Pseudomonadota; class Gammaproteobacteria; order Pseudomonadales; family Moraxellaceae; genus Acinetobacter. The sequence continues at coordinate 128,322 of NZ_VOYO01000007.1, read as the reverse complement.
GGTTGCAGCCGAAGATATCAACCCTGCGTGTGAATATATTATTGTTTATGATCCCTACTGTGCCGAAGATCGTGCCCATTATCTGAAATTAGAGGCGCTGATTCCGCATCATCATGTGCTGCATTTGCCTTTTACCGGACATGATGCGATTGCCGTTCTGGCCAGTTCCGAGCTGCTGTATGACTTTTTGGTGCATGAATATGAGCCAAGCTATTTCTATCAGAAAATGCGTCGGGTCAAGAAAAACAGCAAGTTCTATTATCGAAAGGTGATTGAAAATGTCTTGCCACGACACCGCATGGCTTTGGGACACATTCTGAAAAATAACGATCTGCAACTGGATAACCAGTTTTTTGATGCCAGCCAGAAACAGGTGATTTTGCGGGAACTGTTACGCAATAAACAGGTTGATCAGCATGACCTGCTCAAACTGGGCATTCATGTGAATTTGCCGCAGGAAAATCGTCAGCTGTTATTGGACCACTATGGACATGGTCTGGTATTTAATGTCATCAGCCATAAAATCGAAAGTTATGCAGAAGGTGCAATTGCCCTGAACCATAAATTTCTGATTCCGATTTATGCCAAAGGTAATGGTTTATTGAGTATTAATCTGAATGATGAACGTTATTTGGTGGTGATGAACGACCGGCATATCATGAAACTGATCAAGGAACAGGATGAGCTCAGTCTGGGTATGCACCCGATTTTAATGAAGCGTTATAGCGATTTTTATATGTTTAGCTATAAGCAGCTGAATCTGAGTACTAATGAGTATGGTGCTGCTGCTTTTATCGACGATAGTGACAAAAATACGCAGTTTGTGACGCACAGCGAGATAAATTAATTAAAATTTTTATAAAAAACAATTACTTGACTTGTGATGAGCTTGGCATAATATAGAGATAAGCGGTATAAATAATAAACCAATTATATCGTTCCCGATGGTTGAAACGAAGAAGGGGATCTCTATGATGCAAGCGACTCGGATGATGCAAGTATGTTTTATCTTCGGTTTGGTTCTACCCAATCTGGCGCATGCAGAAACTGTGCATCCTGCAGTGATCATGGTCAGTGCGTCCATCATCTTTATGATTATTCTGTCTGTGTATGTGGTGTATCGAATCCGCAAGTCACTACGTAATCATATGGATAAACCGCTGGATTAATTGCATCAGGCTGGAAACAGGTTGAAAAGCCTCAATGACTTGTTTTAAATGACAGACATAAATTGTCAAACAGGATTGAGGGAATAGCCATGAAAGCCGTTTATTTAGACTATGCTTCTTTAGACCAGCAGGATTTGGACTTTCAGGCACTGCATGCAGTATTTGATTCACTGGTTTTGTATCCGGCGACCTCGGCTGCCGAGATTGCATCCCGTGTAGCTGGTTTCGATGTCATCATTACGAATAAGGTGATGATCGATGCAGCTACGATTCAGCAATGCCCTCAACTCAAACTCATTTTAATCTCTGCAACCGGCACCAATAATGTCGACCTTGAGGCGGCCAAAGCGCAAGGGATCGTCGTGTGTAACTGTCAGGCTTATGGCACTTCGGCAGTCGCGCAGCATACCATCATGTTGATGCTCAATCTGGCGACTTCATTCCTGTCTTATCAACGTGCATTAGAACAAGGCGAATGGCAAAAAGCCAGTCAGTTCTGTTTGCTGGATGCGCCAATTGTCGAGCTGGCCGGAAAAACATTGGGCATTGTGGGTTATGGCGAACTGGGTCATGCGGTGGCGAAACTGGCCGAGGCCTTTGGCATGAAAGTGCTTATTGCCGCGCTGCCAAATCGTCCGGCGGATGCATCCCGTATCCCATTTACCGAGCTGCTTCCTCAAGTCGATTTTTTAACTTTGCATTGTCCACTCACTGAAGATACCCACCATTTAATCAGTCATGCTGAACTGGATGCAATGAAAAGCAGTGCATTTTTAATTAACTGTGCGCGTGGTGGAATTGTTGATGAAGCGGCATTGGTTGAGGCTCTGCGTGCAGGCAAGATTGCCGGTGCAGCGACGGATGTACTCACGGTAGAGCCACCGAAACAGGGCAATGTACTACTTGATTCAACGATTCCCAACCTGATTGTGACACCGCATAATGCGTGGGGCAGTGTTGATGCACGACAACGGATTGTGGATCAGATGGTGGAAAATGTAGCAGCATTTAAACAAGGTCAGCCGATCCGACAGGTCAATTGATAGATCGCGTCGATACAAGATAATAGTTTTATTCGCTAAAAATAAAAAAGCCCATCACGGGCTTTTCTTATCAATCGGTTACCGCATAACTGGTGGCTGATCCAGACTGGGGTTGAGTCTGTGGTGTATTTGGGTTTTGCGTCGCATTTGACTGGCTTAAAGGCTGCTGCACGATAGGTGCCTGCTGTGAATTGCCACGCCAGACTTCTTTAGTCTGCTGGATTTTCTGACCAGTTTGCTGGGCTGCCTGAGTTGCTCCCTGATCTACTTTTTGCAGTGTATCCGAGGTTGCAGATTTGGTATTGCTCCAGGCCCGGTCTACCCCTGGCTTGATTTTGGCAATGCCTTTTTCCGTTGCTTCACCGACTTTCTCGGCGGTATTAATCACGCCTTCCTGTGCTTTATAAGCAAAGACATGCAGCAGGTTCGGATTTTCACCATAGGGTTTAACCGGTTTAGCAGACTGAGTCGTGGTTTGTGCGAATGCTGGGACAGAAAGCATCAAAGCTGTCGTTAAAATAATTGGGGTTTTGATATTCATTATGGATCGACCTCGAATTCGTCTAAGTGCGGTCTGAGTTTGTTTTTCAGTGTAACGGATAATTGATCAAAAACAATGAATATCCTGTGAAGAGTGCAGTGCCTTCAGGTTGATCTGTGCCGGAATATTGTAATTTTAAAGAAAGGCAGTAGATATCAGGAGAAACCTTGGATTGATTTTTAGCAAAATAAAAGCCCTGTTCTGAGACTAGAAACAGGGCGATCTTTTTAGTCACATTGAGCTAAGGCATCTTTGGCAAAGTGATGGCGTAGTGCAAGAAAATTCTTTTGTACATTGGCAGCATGCATATCAAACTTTTGTGCGGTGCTGGTTCCATCGCGCTGGAAAGTTGCTGAACCGGCATCCATCAGGGTAAAGCCTTTAAATGACCATTGTTCGATGACGCGGTTATTGCCAAGATCGCCGGTAAATTCAATCACGCATTTGTCGAGGAACTTGGTCAGTTTTGCCTTGTTGTTGGTGGTTTCTGGAGATACTTCGAGGTCTTGTACTTCCTGTAAGACGCCAACTTCAAGCTGCGGGATTTTTGGTGCAGATGTACAAGCTGTAACTGCGATACTCGCAAGACCCGTCAAAATAAGAGCTTTAAATTTCATATGATTCTTTCTTGTTGAGTGTTGTTGGTTTGAGTATATGAAATATATAGTGATATTCCTATAGTGTTAGGCAAAGCCTTTTCCTTTATTTGTTAGTTAAATGATTCAAAAAGCTTTTGCTAAATAACTAATGTAATTTGATATAAATATTATTTATCAAACCATTCATACAACTCTTGTATCCAATCAGGTATTTCATGGTCATGTAATTTAGCTAATTCAATATAACTTTTTGAGAACTTATACTTAATTCCATCTTCCTTGAAGAAGTTCTTGATTTCTTTTTTGTGATGAGGTGGCAAGACATAACACCATGCAGAACAATATTGTTTATAAAATTGAGCTGCTTCAAGAAAGTCCATCTTGTATTCATCTTTAAATAATTCAAGAGTTTTAGAGTAAATATCACCATTTAATACATCCTCAATAACTGTTGGAGATGTCATTTTATTATCATCGATTTTAACTAAATGAGTATTAAATTCAGCTTCTGAATTTGCAAGTCGTTTACATCGTAAATTTTTATGTTGGTCATCATTTTTAACAGAGAAGCTAACTAATTGTTCATCAGTATCTGTTAATAAAAATATTTTACCTTTAATTTCAGTTTTAAAGTCCTCATATGCTGTTGATATATAACTATATAATTGCTTTATTGCTGAAGCCGAACCAACTGGGATAATTCTTAATTTTTTAGTTTCGACTAAATCATTTAGGTAGTAATTTAAATAGACTTTATCTGAAGAGCCTTCACATATTAACCAATTATATGGTTCATCGCTGGTTGAACTAGTAATGATAGATTGAACTAAATCATTTGTGCTTTTAAGCCTAATATTGGATGGAAAACTACCCTTAGAACTTGCGGTAAGTGATTTAATTTGCTCTTTATAATGGTAAAGATTTACTAAGTCTGCGGTATGAGAATCATCATTTGCTTTTGTGATAACAGTTGAATTTCCGTTAGAGATTATAGGTAAAAAACCATACCAATGAGTAGTAAATAATAATTGATGACAATTTGAACTCATATTGTGAAGTTGATTAAAAACCTCATAACATGATGACATATGTAAAGATGATTCTGGTTCATCTATTGCTAGAATTACATTTTGCTTATTGGCATTTCTTTTCTCTAAGAGATTTTCTGCGATATCCAATAAAGCTTTTTGCTTTTCACCTGAACTTAATTTATGAATTTCTAACCAATCATTATTCTCTTTTTTGCAAAGTTTTCTAATGTTGAAAAAAGCTTGAATTACAAGATTGTATAGTTGTTGTGCTTTTAAATTTTGTTGACGTTGCCCAGAAGTTCTATATGTATATTCAACTAAATCATTTGATAAATTATCAATATAGCTATTCAATTTTTGATTTATTTCTTTAATATTTGCAACCGTAATAAGTTTTTCTAACTCCTCATATAAATTTTCACCCATTAGTTTTTGGATTTCATTTGTCTCAAGTTGTGTAAAAGTTTCAGTATTAATTTCTCTCGGAATATAAATATATTCAAAATGCTCTTTAATTTTAGTATAGATTTTACCTAGTATTTCATTGTAGAGTGTTAAAACATTATCATCTTGTATTTCTTCATTTGTATAGTAAATATTTATTCTATGAAAAATTGATAAATTTATATTTGATAAAAAGTCCTTTCCAAGGGCAATTAAAAAATATTCATCAGTATCAGTGTATTTTAATAAACTATCTCGATGTTCTAAAAACTTTTTAAGCTGAGAAATATTAGGTCTAGGTACATCTGTTTTGTCATTAGCATGCATTAAAAAATCATGCATAGGCTGAAGTGTTAGTGCTTCTTCCGCGGAAAATAATGTTTTTTTTAATAAAAAAATAGGTACTAAATGTGGCAAATTTTTTGGATCAGGTGTTTGTTTATATGAAAGGTTTGGATTGATAGGACGATCATTAAAGAAACTATCTAATGCTTCTAAAATGGAACTTTTACCTGCACCATTGTCACCTAGTAATCCACAAAATTTTTCACCATCACTGATTGGAATGTAGGTTATTTTTCTATAAGTTTTAACATTCCTTAAGAACATCCCAATAATCATTTCTTCTATTTCACGATATAAAAAAACCGTTATAAAGATAACGGTTTTTTTATTATTTTACAAATGCTTAGTATTAATGCTGAAGCACCGAAATATCAGCCACTTTGGTAAACAAGTCACGTAACTGAGCAAGCATCAACAAACGGTTTGACTTAAGCGCAGCATCATCAGCCATCACCATTACACCGTCAAAGAACGCATCCACTGGTGCACGTAATGCAGCAAGTGCAGATAACGCAGCCGTGTAGTCTTTGGCAGCAAATAACGGCTCAACTTGAGGCGTGATTTTCGCAAGTTCAGCGAATAAAGCTTTTTCAGCATCTTCAACCAGGTTTGCTTCAACCACAGCACCTTCAGGTGTCGCTTCTTTCGCTAAAATATTCGCAACACGCTTGTTGGCAGCAGCAAGCGCAGCCGCTTCAGGCAATGCACGGAAGTGATTAACTGCATTTACACGCTTGTCAAAATCAAGCGGAGATTTTGGTGACAAGGCTTGAACCGCTTGAATAACATCAACAGCAACACCTTGATCTTCGTATTTCGCACGGTAACGACCTTCCAGGAATGCAACTGCATCTGTCAAAGTCTTGTCGTGATCTTTCAATACATCGCCATACGCAGCAAGCGCAAGTTTGATCAAATCTTCAATTGAAACATCAAGTTCGTTTTCAGTCACAAGACGCAAAATACCAATCGCAGAACGACGGAGTGCAAACGGGTCTTTAGAACCTGTAGGCGCTTGACCGATCCCGAAAATACCTGTGAGCGTGTCTAAACGATCCGCAAGGGCAATCGTCGTACCTGTTTTAGTCTTCGGTAAAACGTCACCCGCAAATTTAGGAAGATATTGCTCACCTAAAGACTCAGCTACTTCAGCATTTTCACCTTCAAGACGTGCGTAGTAAGTACCCGCGATCCCTTGAAGTTCTGGGAATTCACCCACAAGCTCAGAGGTTAAGTCACATTTTGCAAGAAGGGCAGCTTTTTCAGCATCCGCAGGGTTAGCACCTGTAATTGGTGCAAGTGCCACAGCCAATTTCGCAATACGTGTCGATTTGTCCCAAAGCGTACCCAATTCTGCTTGGAACACCATGTTCGCCAATTTTTCTTTACGAGATGCAAGCGGTTGCTTTTGATCTTGTAGGAAGAAGAATTCAGCATCAGACAAACGTGGGCGAACAACTTTTTCGTTACCTTCAATAATTTGTGTCGGGTCTTTCGACTCAATGTTTGACACAGTAATGAAGTACGGTTGAAGTTTATTGTCGCTATTCACCAAACAGAAGTATTTTTGGTTGTCCTGCATCGTAGTGATCAATGCTTCTTGAGGAACAGCAAGGAAGCGTTCTTCAAAGCTTGCACGTAGCGCAACAGGCCATTCAACCAATGCAGTCACTTCGTCACGAAGATCGCTTGGTACAATCGCAATGGCATTGACTTCATCAGCAAGCGCTTTCACTTGTTGGTCGATGATTGCTTGACGCTCTTCAAAAGAAGCCACAACGTGAGCTGCTTTAAGCTTGCTTAAGTATTCGTCAGCGTGCGTTAAAGTGATCGCTTCTGGCGCGTGGAAACGATGACCAAAAGTCACGTTACCGGCTTTGTGATCTTGAATCGTCGCATCAACTACGTCGTTGTCTTTTAACAACACAACCCATTTCACAGGACGTACGAATTCAGTACGGCTCGCCGCAGAACGCATGCGTTTTGCAATTGGCAGGTTGTCTAAAGCATTTTGTAAAATTTGTGGCAATAAAACGTCAAGGCTTTGACCTTTTACGTCTTTTAGATAGCAAACTTTTTCAACTTTACCGGCTTGGAAAGTCGATACTTGATCAACTGTGATGCCTTGACCACGCATAAAGCCTTCAAGTGCTTTAGTCGGGTTGCCTTCAGCATCAAAGGCTGCTTGTTTAGCAGGGCCGTCAAAACGTTTTTGTGTGTCTGCTTGCGCAGCATCAACATTGACGATTTTAAGTGCAAGACGACGTGGTGCTGCATAAGCTTTGATTGAATCAAAAGCAAGACCCGCATCTTTTAAGCCTTTAACCGTTTCAGCATGTAAAGCATCACGTAATTTTTTCAGGCTTTTTGGTGGAAGTTCTTCACAACCCAATTCGAACAAAACGGTATGTTTAGACATTATTTGCTCTCCTTGTTTGCTTCTTTCGCTTCTGCTTCAACTTGCGCTTTTAATTGTGCCAATACTTCATCACGTAATGCAGGTTCAGCCATTGGGAAACCAAGTTCCGCACGTGCTGCTACATAGCTGGTCGCAATAGAACGTGCCAATGTACGTACACGTAAAATGTAACGCTGACGTTCAGTCACAGAAATCGCGCCACGCGCATCCAATAAGTTGAAGCTGTGTGATGCTTTCACGACTTGCTCATATGCAGGAAGTGGAAGTTTCGCTTCAATTAAACGTGTTGCTTCAGCTTCATAGAAATCGAACAATTCAAACATTTTTTCAACGTTGGCATATTCGAAGTTATAGGTCGATTGTTCCACTTCATTTTGATGGAACACATCGCCATACGTTACCGTACCGAACTGGCCTTTGGTCCAAACCAGATCGTAAACTGAGTCTACGCCTTGCAAGTACATCGCAAGACGTTCAAGACCGTAAGTGATTTCGCCAGTCACTGGGTAGCATTCAACACCGCCGACTTGCTGGAAGTAGGTGAACTGAGTCACTTCCATACCGTTTAACCAAACTTCCCAACCTAAGCCCCAAGCACCCAGTGTTGGAGATTCCCAGTTGTCTTCTACGAAACGAATGTCGTGTACCAGTGGGTCAATACCAATCGCTTTTAATGAATCAAGATAAAGCTGCTGGATGTTGTCCGGGTTTGGCTTAAGCACCACCTGGAATTGGTAATAATGTTGCAAACGGTTCGGGTTTTCACCATAACGGCCATCTTTCGGACGGCGTGACGGTTGAACGTAAGCGGCATTCCAGGTTTCAGGACCCAGCGCACGAAGGAAAGTCGCAGTGTGGAATGTCCCTGCACCCATTTCCATATCATAAGGTTGCAAAATGACGCAGCCTTGCTCCGCCCAGTAAGTTTGTAAGGCAAGAATTAAGCCTTGGAAGGTATCAATATGCGATATGGCGCGACTCATGGTCATCCACTTAAAATTAGAGAAAAATTGTGCTCAATTATAAGGACTTTGCAGGGGAGTGGCAAAGGGTTAATGTACGGATACTTTTTTGAAAAAAATAAAACAGGCTTAAACAATACGCGGCATTTAGAGGCTTACTGAGATTTTAGCTGTACTGGCCGATACAGGCTGATCTGAAAATCAGGAATAAATCAGATATATGGCATGCTGTTAACCGGAGAGTCATAAAGTTCAACGGATCTCATACGATTGCTGCTCTAAAATTAGTTTAATATTCACGCAATATAATAATGCTTAAAAATAAGGAACTTCATGACCACTTACCAAATTCAATGCCATTTAAAATACAAGGTCGTGCAACCGACAGAATTTATTTTTATGCTTCAGGCGGCACATCATTCCGATCAGAAGATTCTTGAAGAACAACTTAGCTTTAATCTGCCGGTGGCATGGCATGAATTTCAGGATGCTCAGCATCAAAATCGTCATATCCGGCTACAGGTCGAACCCTGTGAGACTTTTGAGCTGAATTATACGGCGACAGTAGTCCATCATCCGAGCCTCTCTCTGGAACTTCAGCAGGGTCTGAAAGAAGTGGCCATTCCTGAGCTGCCCGATGAAGTATTGCCTTATTTGCTGGCCAGCCGTTATTGCAATTCGGATTTATTGCTGGAAATGGCGAAACGCTCATTTGGCTGGATGACACCAGGTTATACTCGGGTCAAAGCCATTGAACAGTGGATTTATAACAATATTTTTTATGTGTCTGGCAGTTCTGACCAGTTTACCACTGCCACAGATGTATTGGTGCATCGCGCAGGCGTATGCCGTGACTTTGCCCATTTAGGCATTGCGCTGTGCCGTGCCTTGGGAATTCCAGCACGCATGGTGGTCGGTTATGTGGAAATTGAAAAGTTTTTACCAGATTTTCATGCTATTTTTGAAGCGTATTTAGACGGTGGCTGGGTGCAGTTTGATCCGACCCGTTTGGCTCCGGTCGAAAATCTTATTCGGATCGGTACTGGAGTCGATGCCGGAGATGTGGCATTTTCAACCTATTATGGTGAGGTCGAACTGTTAAAAATCCAGCCCCTGATTCAAACCTGAATGAACGAGTAGGCTATAATAAAAACGATCTAGAAAATATCTAAGCAAAATGGTTTAAAAGGATTTATTCCATTTCAGAAGTAGGCGGAGATAGCACAGCCCCTATAAAAAATCTTGCTGAGTATTTTTAAGCTAAGCGAAATATTGTTTTAAAAAGCCTGCATTCGCGAATGATGAAAAGATGTAAAACACAGATGCCTTTCATCGGGCTTGGTTCTATAATGCCCGAAATCTATAAATAATCAGATTAGGCGCACTGTGTTTCACTCCCATCTCGACTGGCTCAATACCTTAAAACCGAATTTCAAAGTCCTTCCACTCAAAGACCGTTTGCTCTGCGGAGTTGGAGCACTATTGGGTTTGGTCGTCTCATCCTTGTTGAGTTTATGGATTCTGGGTGATTTTGAAGCCTGGTATATTGCACCGATGGGTGCATCCTCGGTATTGCTGTTTGCAGTGCCGGCCAGTCCTCTGGCACAGCCCTGGAATATTCTGGTCGGCAATACCATTGCTGCCGTGATTGGCGTGAGTTGCGCTTTATTTATAGCTAGTCCGACTGAGGCTTTTAGTGTGGCCGTGGCTTTGGCAATTGTCCTGATGATGACCACAGATTCCCTGCATCCACCGAGTGGCGCCGTGGCCATTACCGCAGTGCTGGGCGGCCAGCCGGTGCATGAACTCGGTTATGCCTTTGTATTTTATCCGGTACTACTCAATTCAATTTTACTGATGGTAATTGCCATTGTCTTTAACCGGATGATTGGCAAGGATTATCCGCAGCAAGCTCAACTAAATACTCGTTCCAAGGATCCGACGCCGACCCAGAAAGTCACCATTCAACCGCAGGATATTCAGGAAGTGCTGGATCAGCGCACCGAGTTGCTGGATATCAGTGAATATGACCTGCAAAAAATCATTCTGGAGGCACAAAACCGCGCCAATGCGCGTGCGGTACATGAATTTAGCTGCCAGGATATTATGACGAAGGATGTAGCAACCCTGCATGAAAATGATGATATCCAGCACGCATTGGACAAGTTCAAGCAAATGAACCTGATGAGCCTGCCCGTCGTTAATGCCGATGAACAACTGGTCGGTACACTGGCAATGTATCAGGTGGTGGAATGGTTCAAGCGCGCTGCCGATGTGCGCAGCAGCTGGGAGTATCAGGTCAAACATATCATGACCCGTAAGGTAATTACGGTGCAGCCTTTACAACCCATTCAGGATCTGGTGCCGTATTTTGTTGAGCGTTCGTTCAACTATATTCCGGTGGTGAGCGAGCAGCAATTGGTGGGAATTATCAGTCGGGCAGACATGATTGCCGCACTGAATCAGGAGCTGAATCATTTTAAAATGAAAGCTTAAAACCGGATTAAAACGGAATTTAACAGAGCATGCCTGATCAACTCTGGTCAGCTTGCCGGCTGAGAAAACTGTAAAATAGTGCCATCGGCAGGGAAAAACACAGCAGAAACAAAAAATGGGAACTAAAATTTTCACTTGAAGGATGCGAGATATAGGCCAGAATCAGGGTTTCCAGTACGCAGCTCATTAAAATCGTGATGATATTAAACAGTTGATAATGGCGTAGCAGCAGGTGAGTCACCAATAGGAAAGGGAAGATCATCATCCAGTAAGTCAGGCAGACAAAAAAGCTAATCAAAAGCGCTGAAAACAGGCTCTTGAAAATGGAGAAAATCCCAGAGCTGGCTTCATGAAATAGCGCATAAGGGAATAAAATTACAGCTATGATCAGAGGTGCAAGCGCGAGGTTAAATGTCATTTTCCAAGGGGAATTCTGGATCGGTTGAGAGATTAAGTGAAATATCCTGTCCAATATCTATTTGCCACTTTTTGATGTTTTTAATATAGGGACTTTATCATTGTTAAATGCATATCATTTTTCGATGAGAGAAAGATTCAACATATAGGCGATTAATACGACAAAGCACACCGGAGTGTGCTTTGTGGATGGTGTGATGCTTAAAACTTTAATGATTAAATAAAGAACCAGTAAATAAACAGTGAAATAATAAAGATACACATGATATTCAGTACAAAACCGACTTTCATCATTTCGCTTTGCTGGATATGACCGGTTCCAAAAACAATCGCATTTGGCGGGGTAGCAACCGGCAGCATAAAGGCACATGAGGCACCAATACCAATGACAATCACCAGAATTTCTTTGGGCATGCCCATCTGATCCGCAATCGCGGCAAATACTGGTACCAGCAGGGCAGCTGAAGCGGTATTACTGGTAAATTCAGTAAGGAAGATAATAAAAGTAGCGACTACAAAAATAATCATCAGCGGGGAGGTATCACCAAAGGCATTGGCCAGAGTTTGACCCAGTACCAGCGAACTGCCTGAATCCTTTAGAATGGCACTCAAGGTCAGACCACCACCAAATAGGTACAAGACCCCCCAATCAGTATTTTCTGCAATCTGTTTCCAGCTTGCGGTACCCAGAATCACAACCATACAGGCAGCCGAAATTGCAATCCAGGTATCCGGCTGGGAAATACCAAAAATTTCGGTGAATTTTTTACTGAAAATCCAGGCAATTGCAGTACAGAGAAAGAGGATCATGGTAGCTATACGGGTTCTGGTCCAAGGAATATCTTCGGTCGCAAATTGTATTTTATGATTCAGTTTTGGACGTAGTACCAGATATAAACTGACCAGCATGGCAGGAAGAATAATGAACATCATCGGCAAGCCGATTTTCATCCAGTCGGCAAAATCATAGCCGAGGGCCTTGGCGGCAATGGCATTCGGAGGGGAACCGACCATGGTGCCCAGTCCGCCAATACTGGCCGAATAGGCAATGCCGAGCAGGATAAAGACAAAAGTTTTACGATCCTTGCTGACATCCATATGTGAAAGCAAGCCTAAGGCCAAAGGCAGCATCATGGCAGCAGTCGCCGTATTGGAAATCCACATGGACAGCAGCGCCGTCACCACAAAAATCGCCAGTACAGAAATGCCCAGATGCCCTCTGGACATGGAGATGATCCACATGGCAATTTTCCGGTCCAGTTTCTGGATATGCAACGCCGTTGCCAGCGCAAAACCACCAAAAAACAGGAAAATGACAGGATCGGCAAAAGTGACCAAAGCGGCTTGTGTGGTAATCGGAACCAGTTCCTCACCAGAGGCCATTGGCATGGCCAGCAATACCGCCATCACGGGGATGAGTAAAGCTGTAATCGTGATATGAATGGCTTCAGTCAGCCATAAGATACCGATAAAGGCTAAAAGTGCCAGTCCTTTATTGGCATTCTGGTCATAGGGCAGGTAAAGATATAAGCCATAGGCTACAATGGCTGCGACAAAAATAAGAATCCAGCCTTTAAGCAGCCCTTTGGGCATGGCATTGGTCGGGGTAGCTAGGTTGGTCTGAGTCATATGCTCTCCTTGCAAGATTTTTATTTACATCATTTTTTATATTAGCTTTAAATTTGTAATTTTGTTTTGCTTAAAAAATATCCTATTTAAAGATACTATAACCAGATTGTTGCAATAATCCAGTACTTTGCCAGAAGGCATACAGGCCCAAGCCGAGAAGTAAAGCCAGGACAATCCACTTGAAGTGTTGCTGAGATAAACGATGGCGTATTTTGCCTCCAATCCAGACACCAGCAAGGGCGAATAAGCTGATCCCGATCAGAATATGCTGTTGATGGGTTTCCAGTGTGATCAGAATTGGAAAAAGTAAAACCAGCTGGATCAGTTTACCGGCAATGAAATTGAGATTACTGATAATGACAATAGCTGTTTTAGACAGCTGGCAACTCATCAGATACATCATTAAAAAAGGTGCCATAGCATTGGTCGCCCCTCCAATAATGCCGGCCAGTAAACCAAAACAGAGCATACTGGAAATATGCGGACTAACTTGCAAAGGCCGTGCCCGTAATTGGTCCAAGACATAAAATATGATTACTAGACCTAATAACAGTTTTAAATAAGCCTCATTTAGCCAAAGTAACAGTTTGACCCCGAGTACACTGCCGATCAGGCTACTAAGCATTAGTGGCCAATAGCGTTTTATATAATAGCCAATGCTATTCAACAGACTATGCGTAGGATCGGCATTCAGCATGATCAGATTCAGCAGCAGGCAGGGCAGAATGACAAGCGTAACCGCGATACTAAGCGGATATGCACTGGACAGAACAGCCGTACTCATCATGGGAAAGCCAAAGCCGCTTAAACCATGCAGCAGGGCTGCTAAGGCACAGAGCCACAGCATCATCCATTCTGCCTGAGTCATGTGAAATCCATTTCAAAAATTGGAATCTTGAACTTATCGTGAATTCAACTAAGAAAGAAAGTGAAAAGCTGTAATACAGCAAAGAAATAACAAAAAAGATAGGCAAAAAAAGCCACGATAACTTGGGGAAATTACCGTGGCATCAAAATTTCATCCCATTTAACCGGGGTGAAAGAGGAAGCTCTGCGATGAAACTGGTTAAGAACGCTTGTTAAAAATGACTGTATGGCTTAATAGCGTTTATCCTGATTTACTGTACGCACGGGATTTTGATAGCCCTGAGGTTGATGAACGCTGTCATGATCAATTCTGTACTGTTTTTTCGGCATGATTAACCACAACACCAGATAAACCAAAATACCCGGGAATGCGGCACTCATGATTGAAATCACCACAAAAATCAGACGTAATAAATTTGCGTTCCAACCAAAACGTTCAGCAATACCACCCATTACACCTGCAATCATGTTTGAGCGGTTAGAGCGATATAAACCAACATTGGCCATTAAAATCTCCTGATTAAAAATAAATTTGAGTCCTAAAATGGATCCATACTTAAAGAAATGGAGTTTACTTAAACTTTTTAAAGTGCTGATTACAAATAAAATCGTTAAGTAATGTTAATAAAGATTAAAACCAGATCTAAGAGCTACTAACATAGTGAAAATTCTATTGAACTCTTGTGTAAAGTTCATCAGCTTTGCTGGGTGCTTTTTGCTCGCCATGTTTCCTATTTAGGTTTGTTAAAAATGAAATTGGATGTATCACGTTGTACATTAAGCAGTTTTTTTAAATGTAGCCTGGTGTTGGGGAGTATGGTGATTTTGCAGGCTTGCGATCAGCAGCAAGTCAAACCTGAACAGGAAGGTCAGGCGACCTCAGAAGAGGGCGTTAAAATTTCCGCTGCCAATACGAAGGCCGATGTGGTGACTGTCAGCGCCAAATCCTTAACTCAGGTCGCAGGGCAGGCGACTCTTCCGGTAGAAGCAGATTTAAACCCGGCAACTGTACCAGAGGATGCCAAGGCGTTTATAGGCCGTTATCATACTGAAATCGATTGTGATGGCCGCTTTGCCCCTTGCACTGAAGGCAAGGCAGAATTTATTTTGACTCTGATGCCGGACGGTACCGTGCATCGCAGCATTTTACAGTATGGCAAAGTATTTATTGATAATACCAAAAACAGCACGGCTCACAATATCACCTACCGTAAAGACCGCTGGTTTATCAATCCTGAGCGTACCGATATAGTAGTGAATCGCAAAGAAGGGGCGAGCTTTTACTATAAGATTAAAGATTCAAATCACTTAGTCATGAATCTGGAAAAAATCTATAGTGAAAAGGAAAGAACCAACCGGGAATTATTTGATCGCGGTTATCCGGCACCTTCAAAAGCCTATGAACTGGTCAAAGACACATCCTTTCATATTCAAAAATAATGCCCGATAAAAATCGGCTGATCTGGTCGAAAGCTTAATTCAAATACGATTTAGATTAGACAATAAAGGCAAGTTGTGGGAACGTGTGAGCCTAAAATCTGGGCGCAGAAATACACGACCAAAACATCGCAATTTAATTAAAATATAATAAGGGAAATCAGGGAGACATTCTAAGGAAAGAATGGTGGGTCGTCCGCGATTCGAACGCGGGACCAACGGATTAAAAGTCCGCTGCTCTACCAGCTGAGCTAACGACCCTGAGGAATAAAAATGATGATGACCATTTTTATGACGCAAGAGTGTGGTGTACTTTTACGTGATCCTTTCGGAAGATGGTGGGTCGTCCGCGATTCGAACGCGGGACCAACGGATTAAAAGTCCGCTGCTCTACCAGCTGAGCTAACGACCCATCAAGGGATATCAAATAAGTGGTGGGTCGTCCGCGATTCGAACGCGGGACCAACGGATTAAAAGTCCGCTGCTCTACCAGCTGAGCTAACGACCCTGAACCATCATTCAAACCAGGTTTGAATGTGCAGTGCAAGTCAAGCTAAATAGCTTAAAGCACCACTTTGTTTGATGGAGCGTATTGTAGCAAGATCTCATTTCAGCGCAAGCAAAAAATAACAAAGTTGCCCATGTTTGATTATAAATACAACAATTATGCTTTATCTAAACAAAAAATAGGCAACTTCAGTACTTAGAAGCGATATTGATAGGCCTGGATATTGGCAAAAATCTCTGCGGTGAGCTCCGAATATGCCGTTGCACCTGGCAATAACACCAGCAGGCGTTCATCGGTTTTACTCGGATCAAATGCTTGCTCTTTCAATTTATTTTTCTGGTATTTAAAGGTACCTGTAGTTTCAATCTGCTGTTGTATACGTAAAAATACCGGTACCGCATAAGCCGGCAAGCATTTTTTAAAGCAAGCGGCCATGGCTGCTAAATCTGCATCATCCAATTTTACATCGGGTTGCAGGGTAATCGCGGCCATACCGGCACGACCATTGGTATTGGGAATTTCTACGCCATACACCACCGCTTCAACGATTTTGTCATACTCGGTCAGCATGTTTTCCACTTCAGTTGTAGAAACATTTTCCCCTTTCCAGCGGAAAGTATCGCCTAAACGATCGACAAACTGCGCATGACGGAAGCCGATATTGCGCACCAGATCTCCGGTATTGAAGTAAGCATCACCTGTGGTAAATACGTCGTGCATAATGACTGACTTGTTTTTTTCCGGGTCGGTATAACCATCAAAAGGTGAACGGCGGGTGATTTTACCAATCAGTAAACCGGTTTCGCCTTTTTTCACTCGTTTGCAACGGCCTTTAGTATCCCGCACCGGCTCATTTTTATCTTTATCAAAGGCAATAATCGCATACGGTGTGGGTGAGAAACCGACGGTATTGTCAAAATTGAAAATATTGCTAAAACCGACATTGCCTTCACTGGAGGCATACAGTTCCAGCACTTCCTGAATGCCAAAACGGGATTTAAATTTATCCCAGATATTTGGGCGCATGCCATTCCCAATCATCTTGGTCACGCGGTGACCTTTTTCCAGTTCAGATGGGGGAGCATCCATCAGATAGCGGCACAACTCACCGACATAACCAATCGCAGAGGCATCAAATTTTTGCACATCCTTCCAGAAAGAAGAGGTCGAAAATTTACGCCGAATCGCCAGGGTGCTGCTCCCTGCAATGACACCGCACCAGCACACCACCATGCCTGTGGCATGATAAAGCGGCAGGGTACAGTACATCACATCATCTTTATTGAGATTCAGCACATGCCCATAGGTGCCATAAGCCAGCGTCCAGCGACCATTGGTAAAGATCACCGCTTTAGGTAGACCCGTGGTGCCCGAGGTGTAAATATAGAACAGCCCGTCTTTGCCCTGTACCGAATGAGTAGTTGATGGATTGAATTTGGGAGCAAGATCGGTTTTTTCAGCCAGGTTGATAAAGCCTTCAGGCACCTGACCCGGATCGGCTTGAGTGTTTTGATCTGCAAACCAGTGCAGGCGGTCACTGCTAATATTCAGGTCATTACGAATCTCGTTGACTGCATGACGACACTCTTCACCCACAATCAGGGCAATCGGTTTGACCAGATTGATACTGTGCGTCAGCACCTTGCCGACTTGAGAGGTATTCACCAAGGCGGTGGTCACACCCAGTTTAGCCAGACCAATCACGCTGGCAATCAGCTCAGGGCGGTTCTCGACCATCACGGCAACTACATCACCTTTCTTGGCACCCAAGGAGAGATAGAAATGGGCAATCTGGTTGGCCCGAGCATTTAGAGCAGCATAGCTATAGCTTTGCTCTTCAAAACGCAAGGCGATACCTTCGGGGTTACGCTTGGTCGCTTTTTCAAAAGCCAGACCCAGGCCGGCCGGTGTGTTCGGAGTACGTAAATATGCCTGTCTTAGACCAGTGAGCAAATTGGGCACTTTGGTCAAAAAAGCCGGGATTTTGGCAGCGACATCTGCAATCCCAATCAGATCGTGTGGTTTCATTTGGGTCATGAGAATCCTATTTATTTTTCGTATCCGATACGTTCAATTTATATACAGTAGACGAGCTATCCATCTTTTAGCGTTAAAACACTAGTGCAATCAACCTATTCTGACTAAATCTAGCAAAAAAAACCTAGTCACCGAAATGACTAGGTTTTTTTAGATGACTGCAATTGAGCAAATTATGATTCAGTTGCAGTATTGGCTTTTTTCGGTGGACGACCACGTGGACGACGTGGACGAGCAGCCTGTTTCTCCGCTTTTTCAGCTTCGCTGGCTTCAGTGTCTTCTGTTGTTACTTCGGCCTGATCCTGGGCTTCTGTAACAGGAGCTTCTGATTCAGCATTTGCTTCAACTGGCGCAGCATCTCTAGGTTGAGCTTCAGTCACTGGAGCCGCTTCTGTAGGAGCTGTATCTACTGGTGCCGTCGTTTCAGTTGCTTGTTCAGCTGGCTGAGCATTTACGGTTTCTTCAATAGCGATTTCAGTGGTTACTGGAGTTTCAGTTGCCGCTGCTTCAGCAGACTCTGCTTGCGCTTCTGCTGCTACAGGTGCTTCTGGCGCAGTTTCAACTGCCGGAGCTGTTTCTACTTTGGCCTGTTGCTTGGCTTGTTGCAGGGCCTGTTCTGCAGCCTGTTTAGCCAGGCGGCGACGCTCACGTGGATCGTTTGCGACACGTTTGTCCGACACCGGTTTTGGTGGAGTCAGGTCCAGAACTGGAGCCGGCTCCGCTTCAACCTTGGCTACGGTTACTTGAACATCACGGGTAACCGGTTTTTTCTCTGCGGCAGGCGATGCTGCAGCCACCAGACTCGCGTTGTACTCTTTTGTGAACTTCTCTAGAGCACGGTTGAAGGTTGGCAATAAACCAAACTGTTCAATCAGTACGGAGCAGTCTTCACCATAAACATGGCGAATCAGGCTACCAATAGTGAACTGACCCAAAGTTGGTACTTGTGACGGAGTCAACTTTTGAACTGTAGCCTGTTGAGGCTGTCCTTCACGTTGCTGACGACGACGCTGACGCGGATCGTTGCTGGCACGAGGTTTTTCAGCACTTGATTCTTCCGCTGTCACAACTTCTTCAGCAGGTGCTGTCAGTGCAGCTTCCACCACATTTTCAGCAGCGGCTTCTTCAACTGGCGCATCTGCCGGTGCAGTAACTTCAACCGCTGGCGTTACAACTGCAGCATTGTCATTCAATGCCACGATTTCGCTTTTCGCCTGGTCAATATTCACGACCATGGCTGTTGGCATCACGTCTTGACGTGGTGCATCGACCAACTCAACACGAAGCTGTTTGTCATTGACTGCTGGCGCTTCAACGACTGCAGGTGCTGCTTGTTGAGCCTGCTCATTCAGCACGCTTGGATCGCGGTGGCGATTTGGACGTTCCTGACGTGGCTGGTTACGGCGGTCACGACGTGGCATTGCCTGTTGTGGCTGTTGCTCATTGTTTTGAACATCATTTTGCTGAGATGGCTCGTTGTGATGCTGACGGCGAGAATTACGCTTGTTTTCACGTGCTTCATGACGTTGCTCTTGACGAGATACCTGAGCCACTTCTTCATGCACCTGATGTTGCTGAGGAGCGGAAGCTTCGGACTGAACCTGCTCACGCGGTTCTTTGTGCTTCGGATTGCGTGGTTTTTTATTGTTATGACGCGGCGCTCTTTCATCACGCTCTGCCGGTTTTTCAGCATCACGTTCCTGTTTTTGCGCTACAGTCGATGGTGCAAGGTAGGCATTGCTGCTTGCCGGAGCAGCAGGTTGAGACACTTGCTGTGGCGCAGGTTGTGCCACTGGTGCAGACAATTGACCGAACTGACCACGGCTCACCGCACCGCCATTGATCATTTGTTCAATTGCTGCAGCTGCATTGTTGGCAGTACGCGATTGATCAACAGTCGCAGCCTGTTTTTGAACAAACAGGTTTTCTAACCAGGCACATGGGCTAGATGCAGGAGCAGCAACTTGTGCTTGGGCAGGAGCTTGTTGCGCAACAGGTACTTGCTGTGCATTTTGGTTTTGCTGGTTACGGCGTTTATTGTTTCTACCGTTGTTTTGCTGTTGAGCAGGCGCTGGTGCAGCAGCATGCGTATGTTGTTCTTCTTCTAAATGCCATTCAGATGACTCATAGCCCAACTCTTTTTCACTTGAACGTGTTGCTTCAGTACGTTCATAGCTGGTTGGTGCAAAGCCTTCGGCATTATAAGTGATTTCATAATGCGGTGTTTCTAGATGCGGGTGCGGCAACACAGTCACACGTACATTTGAAGTCTGTTCCAAATACACCAAGGTGTGACGTTTTTCATTCAATAAGAAGGCCGCAATTTCCACTGGAACTTCGACTTGAACTTCACCATGACGTTCGCGTAATGCAATCTCTTCCACTTTACGCATAATCGAAAGTGATAAAGAACGAAGATCACGAACCATGCCGGTACCATGGCAGCGTGGGCAAACGTAGCCAGTCGCTTCTTCAAGAGAAGGACGTAGACGTTGACGGCTCATTTCCATCAAACCAAAACGTGACAATTGACCGAACTGAATACGGGCACGGTCACTTTGCGTTGCTTCACGTAGCTTCGCTTCCACCATACGCTGGTTGCGGTCTTTGGTCATGTCGATGAAGTCGATCACCACCAGGCCACCGATATCGCGTAAACGTAATTGACGCGCGATTTCTTCTGCCGCTTCAATGTTGGTGTTTAACGCGGTGTCTTCAACGTCGCTACCGCGAGTCGATTTTGCTGAGTTAATGTCAATTGACACTAAAGCTTCAGTTTGGTCGATCACGATCGAACCGCCCGAAGGAAGTTTTACTTCACGTTCATAAGCGGTTTGAATTTGGCTTTCAATCGCGAAATGCGCGAATAAAGGTTCATTTAAGGTATAGGTTTTCAGCTTTTCTAACTGACGTGGCATTACCGCTTTTACGAAGTTGTAGGCTTCGTTATAGGCTTGTTCTGAGTCAATCAGGATTTCAGCAACATCATCACGCAGGTAGTCACGAATGGCACGTGTCACCACGCCCGCTTCCTGATGTACCAACATTGGCGATGGACCTGAACTTGCAGTGCTCTGGATTTGTGCCCAAAGGTCTAACAAGTGCTGTAAGTCGAGTTGCAATTCTTCTTGTGAACGGCCAATCCCGGCAGTACGCACAATCACACTCATACCACGTGGCACGTTCAGTGTTGCCAGCATTTCTTTCAGTTCTTCACGCACTGAACCGGAAATCTGACGGCTGATACCACCACCTTTCGGGTTGTTTGGCATTAATACCAAATAACGGCCAGCAAGTGAGATAAAAGTAGACAGGGCAGCGCCTTTATTGCCACGCTCTTCTTTTTCCACCTGAACCAGAAGTTCGGTACCTTCAGTGATCAGTTCACGGATATTTGAAGTTTGGCGAGGGTCGGCTTTGTAATATGAATTTGCGATTTCACGCATTGACAGGAAGCCTTGGCGACCTGCACCATATTCAACGAATACAGCTTCTAAAGAAGGTTCAACGCGAGTCACGTGACCTTTGTAGATATTGGATTTTTTTTGTTCACGGGTACGATTTTCTAAATCAAAATCGTAAAGACGCTGACCAGTGACAAGTGCAACGCGAATTTCTTCGGCATGTGTTGCATTAATCAACATACGTTTCATGGGTGTAACACCTTATAGTGATACACAGCAAAAAATCGCTATACACGTAGCGAACATCACACATCACGGATCAATGGCTCAAATCTGCAATGAATTTCATTGTGGTTTGAGTCTTTTATGACCGAGCTCTATTTAATATAGATGGGCTTCGGTTTTTGATTCACGTATTGATGATGGCAATACGGCTTCAATCTTTAAACGGATTAAAGTCACCTGAACGCTTCACTGGCGGACGAGCGGTGCATTGGATGTGTGTAACTTTCACTGTCACATTGCTCGAAGATCATCCCTTCTTTATAGAAAGTGTCTTGATACGGAATTGTCGTCGTATCTTTACAAACTGTGCAGATCCAATGCATCAACGCTGTAGCCTGAAGTCGTCTTCAGGTTGCGACTAATCTGATGTGTATCAGTTTACGTTTAAAAACCAACAAAGTTGGCGACATATTTTTTAAGACAAACTGATTTATGTACCTGAGGTACAATTAAACGCAACAGTTTGCTTTGTTTGCCGATATAATAAGCCTTCGGCGTGGCATAATTCTTTGGGGACCTTCCCGTATCATGTGAGTCTTTAATTGAACAATCAAGTTCAGAAAAATCTGAAATGATTCAACTTTTACTCACAAACGATGGTTTCCGTGCGCTGACTATATCAAACCTTGCATCATCTGCCTATGGGCTAAGCTTATGTTTCTTGTGTAAAGCATAACCTAAGTGATCAGTTTTTAATCAATTTTAGTATTTTTTGGGTCATAGTAACTGTATGAATTCTACGCAACAATGGCAAAACGTCACTTGGTTTGAAGTGGATGAACATCAAGATGGACAACGCATCGATAATTTCCTGTTTAGTCGTCTGAAAGGTGTGCCAAAAAGCCGTATCTATCGTCTGATTCGTGAAGGCCAGGTTCGCGTTAATAAAAAACGCATTAAAGCAGAAACCAAACTCGCAATCGGTGACCAGATTCGCGTTGCGCCGATTCGCTATGAACAAAAAGATGAATCTGCTGCACCTGTTTCTGACAAAGTGGCACAAGGCTTATTGGCCCGTGTGATTTATGAAGATGAAGGTTTGATGGTCGTGAATAAACCTTCCGGGATTGCTGTGCATGGTGGTAGCGGTGTGGCCTATGGCCTGATTGAGGGCTTGCGTGCCGCAACCGGTAAAAAGTATCTGGAACTGATTCACCGGATTGACCGTGATACTTCCGGTCTGGTGATGATTTCCAAAAAGCGTAGCGTGTTGAAAACATTACAAGATATGTTGCGTGAACATAAAATCAAAAAAACCTATGCGGCGATTGTGAAAGGCAATGTTGTGATCGATCGTCAACTGATTGATGCACCTTTACACCGTTATGAGCTGGCCAATGGTGAGCGTCGTGTATGCGTGTCACCGAAAGAAGGTAAAGAGTCTAAGACGCAGTGGAATGTGGCTGAGCGCTTTATGCATGCAACGCTTGTCTATGCATCGCCGCTTTCAGGCCGTACCCATCAGATTCGTGTACATGGTTTAAGTATTGGTCATCCTTTAATTGGCGATGAAAAATATGGTCATGAAACTGCATACAAAGGTCCGAAAGCCCGTCGTTTATGTTTGCATGCACTGCGTCTGGAAATTCCGGGTTATGAAACCATTGAAGCACCATTGCCTGAAGACATGCAAAGTCTGGTGGCACAGCTCCGTGCACAGAAGAAAGATAAAGAACCGGCTTTAACGGATCGGGACGAAGACTAAATGCTCTTCTCTTAAGTAGCGGGATTATTTGATGAATAGTCCCGTTATTCAAGAATGTAGATGAATAACTTTGACCTCTCCCTTGCGCTGCTCATCTCCTAAGGAGAGGGAATGTCACGATAGCAAATGAGAGGAATGAATTAAATTTTGTTAAACTTATCTCACCATATTTAGTTCGTTCCTTGAGCTTGAAAAATAATAGAAACTCCCTCGTCTTAGGAGATGAGAATCCTCAGAATATATTCTGAGTTCGCAAGGGAGAGGTCAATTTCAAGTGATTATTCACTCTGAATCAAATATTGGATTAATTCATGAACAAAACTTTAGAACTTGTTATTTTTGATTGGGATGGGACTTTATTTGATTCAGTTGGGCAGATTGTTCAAAGCCTACAATTTGCTGCCAAAGAATATCAACAACCCTTAACGGATGACGCTGCAAAAAGCATTATCGGTTTGGGGTTGCCTGAAGTTGCACAAGTCTTGTTTCCAGATGTACCTGAATTGCATGCTGATATTTTGCAATGCTATGCAACCCACTATGTTGAAAATTCGAAAGGTGATGCATGGTTTGAAGGGGTAGCTGAGATGCTGCAAACATTAAAAGCTGAAGGCATCAAACTTGCGGTGGCAACCGGAAAAAGCCGTAAAGGTTTGGACCGGGTATTAAGTCAAACCCAGAGTCATGAGCTTTTTGTTGTGACCCGTGCGGCAAGTGAAACCAAATCTAAACCTGATCCACTGATGCTCGCAGAAATTTTGTACATTACCGGTGTCAGTGCTGAAAATGCGATTATGGTCGGTGATACGTCCTATGACCTGGAAATGGCGCAGAATATTGCCATGCCACGTATTGGGGTAAGTTATGGGGTGCATACACCTGAAACGCTGGCTCAATACAAGCCAATTGCTATTGCTGAGGATGTTGCAAGTCTGCACCAGTTATTATTAAATCAGGTGAATTTGAAACAGGCAGTTTAATAGATCTCGGATGTTAAAAGGGTGATTTAAAATCGCCCTTTTTTTATACGTATTAAGTTCTAAATTGACTTACTGGATTCTAAATTTTTGCAGATCAGGTTTGTGGTTACCCCAACCGGTCCAGTAATTGACCACAGTGACGGTTTTATTTTCAATGCTCATGATTTTATAAAGATTATTACGCGGCGGTGAAATTTCATTGGGACGAATGACTTCAGTCATCATAAAAATCTCTGGTGTAATCCAGGTAATGCGCCATGCATCGGTATTGGAGTCGCCACGGCTACAGTCCATTTCATTTTGCCAGGCAGCAGCGGTCGCTTGAGGATTAAATTTAAGTCCGGCACAACTTGCGCCATTTAAAATGAGATACTTGTTTTTAAGTTGATTTTGATAACTTTGTGCAAAGCTTGTACTACATAAGGTGCTCAGTAAAGCCATCAATACCAGTGTTTTAATTTTCATTGCTAATATCTTAAGTCATTGTTTTTAATTATTTAAAAATATCATGTTGATTGAGCAATGCATATATCGTTTTTGCTCAAAATGTAAGGATCGTCTCATCTTTTAGTCGTAGGCATGATTGATTGTTAAAATGAATCACCTGCATTGCAGAGTTGATTACTCGGATATCATGAAATATCTATGCTAAGTGCTTTGTTTCACTTAAAAAATAGAATGCCATTTATAGCTAATAGCTATTGTAAAAAATAAAATAAGTATTGGCATAAAAACCGCATTTTTTAGATTCTAAATCAGTTTATACATATACACGTTTCTCAAGATGGACAGCACCCATTTGCTGATGGGTTTGATCATTTGCATAGATTTTTTCTGATTGTTCATTCCATTTCCATCGATCACGGTATAAGTCCAATTTTTTTTGCAGTTTAAGGAAACATTGATGTCGAATTCTGCTGTTGTTGAATCAGTCGCATTGGCACTTAGAGAAGCTGAGTTGTCACAAACTGCGATTGCACCGGTTCGCCCACAGTTGGGTGGTGAAAGTGCTGATGTAGATATTGCTTACGCAGTTCAAGAATTAAATACCCAACGTGCCTTAAGCGAAGGACGTCGTTTAGTTGGCCGCAAAATCGGTTTGACTTCAAAAGTTGTACAAGCTCAACTTGGTGTAGATCAGCCTGACTTCGGTATGCTGTTTGCAGACATGTCGTATGGTGATGGCGAAGCTATCCCGGCAGGTCTATTGATTCAGCCTAAAGTTGAAGCAGAAATCGCATTAATCATCAACAAAGATCTGACCAAAGAACATCATACCTATGCAGACATTATCAGTGCGACTGAATATGCCTTGCCAGCGGTAGAAGTGGTGGATAGCCGTATCGAAAACTGGAAAATTTCCTTGATTGATACCGTTGCCGATAACGCATCTTCTGCAGCTTTCGTTTTGGGTTCAAAACCTGTGAAACTTGAAAACTTGGATTTGGTGAACTGCAAAATGACCATGACCCGTGGTGATGAAGTGGTATCGACTGGTGTAGGTAAAGCCTGCCTTGCAAACCCGCTCAATGCTGCAGTTTGGTTGGCGGATGAGATGGTTCGTCGTGGTCGTCCGCTTCTTGTCGGTGACATCGTATTGACCGGTGCATTAGGTCCAATGGTGGTTGCACACCCGGGTGATGAATTCAAAGTTGAAATTGAAGGCTTTGGTTCAGTGACAGCAGCGTTTGCAGCTGAATAAGCATTGAGCTAAACACGGAATTTTTGAGAGTACAGATTCATGAAAAAGATTAAATGTGCATTGATCGGTCCTGGGAACATTGGGACTGACTTGCTTTACAAACTTCAACGTAGCGAATGGTTAGAGCCAGTTTGGATGGTTGGGATTGACCCAACCTCTGAAGGTTTGGCGCGTGCAGCGAAAATGGGTTTAAAAACCACTGCTGAGGGCGTAGACGGTTTATTGCCTCATGTTTTAGCAGACAATATTCAAATTGCTTTTGATGCAACGTCTGCATATGTACATGCTGAAAACAGCCGCAAGTTGAATGAACTTGGCGTACAGATGATTGACTTGACGCCTGCAGCGATTGGTCCATTCTGCGTACCACCGGTAAATCTTGAAGCTTTGCTTGAACAAGGTGACTTGCCGAACGTAAACATGGTGACATGTGGCGGTCAGGCAACCATTCCTATGGTGGCAGCGATTTCACGTGTTCAAGCTGTGAACTACGGTGAAATCATCGCAACGGTATCGACTAAATCGGTTGGTCCTGGTACACGTAAAAATATTGATGAATTTACACGTACCACTGCCGGTGCAATTGAGCAGGTGGGCGGCGCGAAACAAGGTAAAGCGATCATCATTATCAACCCTGCTGAGCCACCACTGATGATGCGTGACACTGTGCACTGCTTAGTTGAAGGTACGCCGGATCAGGCTGCCATCACAGCATCTGTGCATGCCATGATCAAGGAAGTTCAAAAATATGTACCAGGTTACAAACTTGTAAATGGTCCAGTATTTGACGGCAACCGTGTTTCAATGTTCTTGGAAGTGGAAGGTTTGGGTGATTACTTGCCTAAATATGCCGGTAACCTGGACATTATGACTGCAGCTGCTGCACGTACTGCAGAAATGTTTGCAGAACGTCTCATTGCTAACCAAGCAGCGCAAGCTGAAGCAGAAGCTTAAGGAGCAGACCATGTCAAAAATTATTATTAATGATATGACGTTACGTGATGGTATGCACCCAATGCGCCATCAAACTACACCAGAGCAAATGGTTGCGATTGCCACTGCACTTGATGATGCCGGTGTACCTTTAATAGAAGTAACACATGGTGACGGCCTAGGCGGTAACTCTGTGAACTACGGTTTTGCAGCTGCAACAGACGAAGAATATTTAACCGCGGTGATTCCAAAGCTTAAACAAGCCAAAGTATCTGCACTTTTAATTCCGGGTATTGGTACGGTTGACCATTTAAAAATGGCACATGATCTAGGTGTAGCAACGATTCGTGTTGCAACACACTCTACAGAAGCTGACGTTTCTGAACAGCATATTACTGCTGCGCGCAAACTGGGTATGGACACTGTGGGCTTCTTGATGATGGCACACATGGCAGCTCCAGAAAAACTTCTTGAAGAAGCAAACAAGATGGTGTCTTACGGTGCAAACTGTATCTATGTAACTGACTCTGCAGGTTACATGCTTCCTCAAGACGTGATCGACCGTGTGGGTCACTTACGTCAACACTTGGATCCAAGTATTGAGCTTGGTTTCCACGGTCACCATAACTTAGGCATGGGTGTATCGAATACTGTTGCTGCTGTTCAAGCAGGTGCAGTACGTGTTGACTTGGCATCTGCTGGTTTGGGTGCTGGCGCTGGTAACACGCCACTTGAATTATTCATCGCTGTGGCAAACCGTATGGGTATGGACACTGGCGTTGACCTGTTCAAAGTACAAGACGTTGCTGAAGATCTAGTGATTCCAATGATGCACAACCCGATTCGTGCAGACCGTGATGCGGCAACTTTAGGTTATGCGGGGGTTTACTCTTCATTCCTGTTATTTGCTAAACGCGCTGAAGCGAAATACGGCGTATCTGCGCGTGAAATCCTGATGGAACTTGGTCGCCGTGGTACGGTTGGTGGTCAGGAAGACATGATTGAAGACCTGGCATTAACCATGTCTAAAGCGCGTGAGTTACAAGCTTAATTTTTAATGCAATCGTATTAAAATAAGGCTAATAAAAAAGCATCCAAAGTGGATGCTTTTTTATTATGAAGTAGTTTTAATAATATATTAAAACTCTGATCTCAGATATTTTAGTTATAGTGTTATGTGAAGATTATTTTAGTTTAATTTTTTCCTTAAACATAAAAACGATAAATAAAAAATAGTGGCTCAATATTTTAAAAAAAATTGCGCTTATTAATAGAGAAAACAAAAAATAAATTAAATATCCGGTCAAATTTTTATTTTCTTTAATCGGTTTAAAATCTAAGAGATTGAGCGCTTAAATCTGGGCTTGGAATATGGAGAGCTAAAAGAGCAAAAGTTTAATACTGTGGTCGGATTTTTTATTTAAACCGACTTGCGCATGATGGCGGCATGGATTTTATCAGCTGAATGGGGAACTCATCATGCGTCGTCACAATTTATGGATTGCAATGCTTGCTGCGACAGCAACTTTAGGGACAACTGCAACGAATGCAGACTTTATTGACGACAGCAATGTTCAACTCAAATTTAAAAACTTTTATCTAGACCGTCAGTATCAAGATGACTATTCATCACGTAATTGGGGTTCTTGGTCCCAAGGGGTGACTCTGGATGCCAAATCGGGTTATCACGATATCGGTGGTGGTGTGCAGATCGGTGCTGATGTACTGGTGCAACATGCAGTCAAACTCAATGGCCGTGATAAAAATCCAGACTGGGTTTTACCGCATGATGGCGAAGAATCAAAAGATCATTTCGGTAAAGTCGGCGCGACCTTAAAAGCCAAAGTGTCACAAACTGAACTGAAAGTCGGTGAGTTATTGCCCGTATCTCCAGTCTTGGTATTCGATCCATCCCGTCAGTTATTAACGACTTATAGTGGCGCTTGGTTAGAGTCTAAAGACCTTAAGGATACCAAGTTAACTCTGGCGTATATTGATGGTATTAACAACCGTTATGACAACCAGTTCCGTGACTTAACTAAATTTGCTCCACCAAGTTTCTATGATACGGGTGCTGAAGCTGATGGCATGTGGATTGCGGGTGTAGACCACCAGCTTACTAAAGAAGTAGGGGCGAGCTACTGGTATGCCGATGTTCAAGACATTTACCAACAGCATTATCTGGGTGTGAATTACAAAACTGCGCTCGGTGAAAAAACCAAATTAGATAGCCACATTCGTTACTTCGATAACTCGGAGTCAGGTGACAAGCTGTATGGTGAGATCGATAACCAGGCATTATCTGTCGCTGCAAAAGTGAATCATGGTGCACATAGCGTAGGTGTGGGTTACCAGCAAATGTTTGGTAATAGCCCATTCCCGACATTGGGTGGCTGGGTGCCACAGCCTTATCTGGCGAACTGGGGGGTAGCGACCTTTACCGCGCCTGAAGAAAAGTCATGGAATGTTGCTTATGGCTATGATTTCTCTGAAATGGGTGCAAAAGGCTTAAATGTAACAGCCGTATATTTCAAAGGTTATGATCAGAAAGGGACGGGGGCATATCAAGGTCAAAACTTCAATACGGATGAAGTGAATGCCATCGTGAACTACACTGTGCCAGAAGGGAAATTAAAAGGTTTGGGTGTACAGGCGATGTATATTGATGTGAATTTTGCCAATCCAGCAAAACCAGACCTGCAAGAATACCGTGTCGCAACTACTTATACCCATAAATTCTAATACCCGTATATTTTAAAAGCAGTCAGTCTTCTGGCTGCTTTTTGGTTTAAGAATGCAGTTAAAGCCTTAGTTTATGTAGGGTTTAATTTATAAATTAATAAATAAAACAAACACTTAAATTATATCTATTTTGTAGGGTGCAATCGTAATTTTGTATCAGTTTGCTGCAGCTGAGCGGTTAATATAAGGGTGTACACAAGTCATTTTAATGAGTCAACTTGACGTCGAATTCTTGAAAATAGAGGGACACGCAAGCGAAAGACTGTAAGAGGAAGCAATATGAGCACTGTTCAAATCCCTGACTATCAAACAGATCCATTCTTTGGCTTAGAAGACAAATGGATTGAAACCGCTGAAGGCGAGTTGACCCATTACCACGAAATTGGTGAAGGTACGCCTATTCTATTTTTACACGGTTCAGGTACAGGTGTATCGGCTGCGGCAAACTGGTGGTTAAACCTGCCACAAATTGGTGAGCAGGCACGTTGTATCGCGATTGATACCATTGGTTATGGCCAAACTGTAGTTGCACCGGGTACTGAATATGGTATCCGTGCCTGGGTAGATCATGCGATCCGTACGCTAGACGCTTTGGGTATCGAAAAAACCTGGTTGGTCGGCAACTCTCTGGGTGGCTGGTTAGCATTCCAGATGGCACTGGATTATCCAGATCGCATTTTGGGTATCGTGTCTATGGGTACGGGCGGTGCAAAACAGACTGCTGCACTCAAAGCTCATGCAAACCCAGTTCTTACAGAAGAAGGAATCAAGAAAACCCTTTCTATGTTTGTCGTGAACAAAGACCTGATTACAGATGAACTGGTAAAAGTACGTTTTGCTTCTGCTGCAAATGACTATGCATCAAATCGTTTAATGGATGTGGTTGGCGCACGTGACCGTGACCGTTTCGAGTTCCCATTAGATTTCGAAAAAATGAAAGACATTACTGTGCCTGTATTGCTGATTCATGGTACGCAAGACGTGGTGATTCCGGTTTCTCGTAGTTGGGACATCCTGAACATCGTACCAAATGCTGATGCACATATCTTCAGCCAATGCGGTCACTGGTCTCAAGTTGAAAAAGCAGACGAATTCAACACTGTGATCAAAAACTACCTGGCTGTACACGGCGTAAAATAAGCTGAATGTAGTTTTAAAAAAAGGATGGCTTCGGTCATCCTTTTTTATATCGGAAATATTTAAGGCAGAGTGCTTAAGTGAGTTTGATTCTCATTTATTTGGATAAATCTAAAAATCTAATAATTTTTATAGGTTTGAGCTATTTAAACTGAGAAAAATCCGAATGAAACTTTATTAGACTTAAGTGGTAAATGCAGCACATTTAGAGCTAAAAATACACAATTTTGGTCGAGGTCAAGTGACAAATTTAAACGCTAGAAATAGATTCTTTATCAAAGAATGGAATTAAAAATGAATTCTTAAGCATAAAATAATAAAACAAAAAAAGCACATGCCTGTCAAAAGTTGAATGGCATGTGCTTAATGCAGGAAAGGAATAGAATTAATTTTGTTCGCTACGGTTAATATCCAGATAGAACACACGAGTCAAAAGCTCAAGAAATTTGCTCACGACATAGGATTTGTTGTTTTTATGGTAGCTGACATACAGGTCTAAATAGGGCAACTCCACGTCCAGCGGACGAATCACGGTATTATCCATGGTTAGTGGTGCAATATAGCCAGGCAAAATGGTACAGCCTAGGCCCATTCCGATCGAGTTGATATTAAATAAAATATTATCGGCCTTTTGCACGATATTGAGTTCAATGCCGTTGGCTTTGGCAAAGTCCAGAATAGCCTGGTTCAGGGTCAAGGACTGCTCTGCTGATGGAATAATAAAATCAATACCATTCAATGCTTTAACAGGAATTCTTTCGTATTTTGCTAAGGGGTGATCTTTAGGCAGGAGAAAAATCAGCGGTTCACGAATCACGAACTGGCTTTCAATTTCATCACTATTGAAATTATGACGGGTAAATGTCAGATCTAGATCACCTTTTTTTAACAAACGCATCTGCTCATTGTTGTTCAGGCTGAGCAGTTCAATTTTTAAATCTGGGTTCTGTACACGTAGATTTGGCAAGATATAGGGGAAGATTTTCATCTCGGCTACCGGTACAAAACCGATACGGAGCATTTGCTGTTTGGCCTGTGACACCTGACGTGCCATGGCAACGGCTTTGTCCGCCTGTGCAAGGGTGAGACGGGCCTGTTCCAGGAATACGGCGCCTTCTTCGGTCAGCTCTACTTTACGTTTGGTCCGGTTGAGTAGCTTTACCCCGACATCTTCTTCCAGGTCTTTGATTTGCTGGCTAAGTGAGGGTTGAGCCGTATAAAGTTTAAGTGCTGCCTTACTAAAATTGAGCTCTTCAGCAACGGTGATAAAGTAGCGAAGGTGTCGTAATTCCATGTCATCAACCCAAAGAGTAATCCAAAAAATGTCTTACTATAATTTCCTCAAAGTATAATCTATAAACAACTATGTCGTGAAGATTATTTTCCCATTCATAAACTAAATGCTCTGGCGGGATTAATAGATGATTTAATATAAAAATTCACGTGCTTAATAATTGCTTTAAGCTCTTAATTGAAACAAAAAAAATATTTCCCGAAAAACGCTGTCAAATCCATCATCGTTGAAAAGTTGAGTCTATTACTTTGTGCCAAAGATAGGTCACAGGAGAGCTTTTCATGAGTGGAAAAATTGATGTGCGCGAAATCGATGCTTTAGTCGATGCACAAAATGGACGTATTACGCCATCTATTTATACAGATCCTGACATTTACGAATTAGAACTCGAACGTGTTTTCGGTCGTACTTGGTTATTCCTTTGCCATGAAAGCCAAATTCCTAAGGCTGGTGATTTCTTCAATACCTACATGGGTGAAGATCCAATCATTGTGGCACGTCAAAAAGACGGCTCAATCAAAGCATTTTTAAACCAGTGCCGTCACCGTTCTATGCGTGTGAGCTTCGCTGACTGTGGTAATACCCGTGCATTTACTTGCCCGTACCACGGCTGGTCATATGGCATTGACGGTTCTTTAAAAGATATCCCGCTTGAAGATCGTGCTTACCCGCATGGTGCATGTAAAGAGCAATGGGGTCTGGTTGAAGTGAATCGTGTGAAGTCTTACAAAGGCTTGGTATTCGCTTGTTGGGATGAAACCACACCTGACTTAATCGACTACATGGGCGATATCGCTTGGTATTTAGATGGCGTTGTTGACCGTCGTCCAGGTGGTACTGAAATCATTGGTGGTGTACACAAGTGGGAAATCGAGTGTAACTGGAAATTTGCAGCGGAACAGTTTGCATCTGACCAATATCACGCCTTGTTCTCTCACGCTTCTGCGATCCAAGTATTGGGCGCGAAACCAGACGACGAATCTTCTAAAAAATTAGGTGCTGCGCAAACTGCTCGTCCAGTTTGGGAAACTGCCAAAGACGCGATCCAGTACGGTTCACGTGGTCACGGTTCAGGCTTTTTCTTCACAGAGAAACCAGACGCAAACGTATGGGTTGACGGTGAAGTTGCCAACTACTTCCGTGAAACTTATGACGAAGTTAAAGAGCGCCTAGGCGAGACTCGTGCATTGCGTCTTGCAGGTCACAACACCATGTTCCCAACTTTGTCTTGGTTGAACGGTACTGCAACACTTCGCGTATGGCACCCACGTGGTCCAAACAAAACTGAAGTGTGGGCATTCTGTATTGCTGATGCTGAAGCATCTCAAGAAGTGAAAGAAGCATTTGAACGTTCTGCAACGCGTGCCTTTGGTCCAGCCGGTTTCCTGGAGCAAGATGACTCTGAAAACTGGATCGAGATCCAAAAAGTTTTACGTGGTTATAAAGCGCGTCAAAACAAACTCATTATGGAAATGGGTAAAGGCAACGAAAAAGTACGTGAAGATGGTATCCCGGGTATCACCAACTACATTTTCTCTGAAACTGCAGCACGTGGTATGTACCGCCGCTGGGCAGATTTATTGATCCATGAAAAATGGGAAGACGTGGAAAAAGCAGCTGACGAATATGAGAAGGAGCTTATGAAATGAGTCAAATCAGCTTAGAACTTCATCACCAAATTAGTCAGTTCCTGTATCGCGAAGCAAAATTGCTAGACGATTGGAAATTCCGCGAGTGGTTAGACACGTTAGCTGAAGATATTTCTTACACGCTACGTACCACACCAAACGCACAAACCCGTGACCGTCGTCGTTCAGTTGAACCACCTACCACTTGGGTGTTCAACGATTCGAAAGACCTTTTAGAGCGTCGTGTAGCGCGTCTGGAAACCGGTATGGCTTGGGCTGAAGAGCCTCCATCACGTACCACCCACATGGTGAGCAACGTGATCGTAGAGCCAACTGAAGTTGAAGGCGAATACGACGTGTACGTAACCTATTTGCTATATCGTACGCAAAAAGAGAAAGACATTGTCATTTACTGCGGTAAACGCCATGACAAGATCCGTAAAGTTGAAGGCGGCCTCGGCTTCCAGATCTTCAACCGTAAGATCACGCTTGATCAAGCGACATATAGCTCACATAACCTGAGTGTGTTCTTCTAATGAATAAGATTTTTGTTTGCCAAGTTGACGAATTAGACGAAGGCGAAGCGTTAAAAGTAGATTGTGGCGTAAACGGTATCGAAGCGCTGGCTGTATTTAACAATGGCGGTGGTGAATTTTTCGCCATGAACGACCGTTGTTCACATGGTAATGCGTCTATGTCTGAAGGTTATCTTGAAGACAACGGTACAGTGGAATGCCCGCTTCATGCTGCCCGTTTCTGTTTGAAAACCGGTGAAGCACTTTGCTTGCCGGCAACTGATCCAATTCAAACATTCCCGGTGGTGGTTGAAGACGGCGCATTATATGTAGAGATGGCAGGAGAGTAATCATGGGTTGGCTACAAGGCGAAGTTGCACTGATCACGGGTGGTGGTTCGGGTTTAGGTTGGGCTTTGGTTGAGCGTTTCCTGGAAGAAGGTGCACAAGTCGCTGTTCTTCAACGTTCAAAAGCGAAAGTGGATGCCTTGAACGAACACTTCGGTGATAAAGTTCTTGCGATTGAAGGTGATGTAGCCAGCTATGCAGACAATGTCCGTGCTGTTCAAGCCACCGTTGAGCGTTTTGGTAAGCTGGACTGTTTCGTGGGTAATGCCGGTATCTGGGATCACTATGCCGATATCGTCAATACTTCAGGTGAGCAGCTGGAAAAAGCCTTTGATGAGATTATGGGGATTAATACCAAATCTCTGATCTTGGGTGCCAAAGCTGCACTTGATGAGCTCGTGAAATCTGAAGGTTCGATCATTTTTACACTGTCAAATTCTGCACTTTATTCTGCAGGTGGCGGTCCAGTTTACACAGCATCGAAACATGCCGGTGTAGGCATTATGAAAGAACTGGCTTACGAACTAGCGCCTAAAGTCCGAGTTAATGCCGTTGCGCCATCAGGTATGAATGTGAACATCAAAGGTGCTGCATCTTTGGGTCAGGAAAATCTTGGCCTGCTCGATGCACGTGATCCTGAGAAAATCGCCCGTGGCATGCCACTGAATTTCTTGCCTGAGCCGGAAGATATGACTGGTTCATATGTGCTCTTGGCATCTCGTCAAAATAACCGTCCTTTGACTGGTGTTCTGATCAATGCAGAATGCGGTCTGGGTATTCGTGGCCTACGTCAGCCACGTGCAGGTTTCTTTGACGAATAAACATCTAGTCTCATTCAAATGGACTTACCGGCAGCCTCTTCTCTCAGGGCTGCTTTCCTTCTAGGAGTCTCTCATGGCCGTTAAACTTATTTGTGCATCGCACAGTCCTTTAATGGAATTTGCTTCACCTCAAGATCAATCAAAAAAGCAAAAAGTTCGTGCTGCTTTTGAAAAACTCTCTGCTGAAGTAAAAGCTTACGACCCAACCCTGATCATCACTTTTGGTCCAGATCATTTTAATGGTTTCTTCTATGACCTGATGCCAAGTTTCTGCGTCGGTATTCGTGCCAAAGCTGCAGGTGACTGGGATTATGGTAAAGACAATGACCATATTGATGTACCTGAAGACAAGGCATTAGATCTGGTTCGACGTGTACTGGATGAAGGCGTGGATGTTGCCTACTCATACCGTATGCAGGCCGACCATGGCGTGACTCAGCCCTTACATTTCCTGTGTGAAGGCAAACTTGATCGTTATCCAACGATTCCAATTTTTATTAATGGCGCTGCAGCACCGATGCCAACCACCAAACGTACTATTGCTTTGGGCCGTGCTGTGGGTCAATACATCAAGTCTTTAAACCTTGAAAACGAGCGTGTGCTTGTTTTAGGTACCGGTGGTCTGTCACATGATCCACCTACACCACAAATGGGTGCAGTACCACCAGAAGTGGAAGAGTTCCTGATTGCAGGTCGTTATCCAACGCCTGAAGCACGTCATGCACGTCAATCCAAGATTATTGCAGTGGGTCAAAAGCTGGCAGCAGGAGATACGTCAGTTGCCGTGCCTTTGAATGCTGAATGGGATATTGCCCTGCTAGAAACCTTCAAGCATGCTGATTTTGCAACATTAGAAGCGATGACTGAAGCTGAAATCCGCCATGATGGTGGTCGTGGTGGTCAGGAAGTCCGTTCTTGGATGGCTGCCTTCGCTGCCTTAAGCGAAATGGGTGAGTATGAAATGACCACACATTGCTATGAAGACATCAGCGAATGGATTGCCGGCTTCGGTATCGTATCTGCAGAGTTAAAAGGTTAAGAAAATGAGCAACGTAAACAACATCGTGATCGTGGGTGCTGGCCAGGCAGGTGCGAGCGCAATTTTAGAACTTCGTGGCAACAAGTATGAAGGCAAAATCACTTTAATTGGTGATGAAAGCCATCTTCCTTATGAGCGTCCACCGTTGTCTAAAGATGTGATTCTAAAACCTAAAGAGACCAAGATCGAAATCCTGTCAGAACAGAAACTGGCAGATTTAGGGGTGGAAACAATTCGCGGTAATGGCGTGATGAAAATCAATGCCGAGGCGAAAACGGTTGAACTCCTGAACGGTGATGTTGTTGCTTACGACAAACTCTTGCTTGCAACAGGTGGCGCCGCGCGCCGTTTGCCTAATTTCGATGCTTTGGGCAAACACGTTTATACCCTGCGTAACCTGGAAGATTCACAAGCGCTGGTGCCTGTGCTTCAAGCCGGTCGCCGTATCATCCTGATTGGTGGTGGCGTGATTGGTCTTGAGCTGGCATCTTCAGCACGTTACAAAGACTGTCAGGTGACTGTGATCGAAATGGGTCCAATGGTCATGGGCCGTTGTTCACCACAAATCCTGAGCGAATTCCTGCTGGAACAGCATCGTCAAAACCAGGTTGATGTGCGTCTTGAAACCAAGATTGCAGATTGCCGTTTAGATGGTGAAGAAGTCGTGGTAACGCTGGAAGGCGGTGAAGAACTGCGTGCTGATGCTGTAGTTTATGGAATCGGAATCGTGCCAAATGCACAGCTTGCGCTAGATGCAGGTCTGGATGTTGATGTTGCGATCAAAGTGAATGAACACTGCCAAACCTCGAATGCTGATATTTATGCAGCGGGCGATGTTGCGACCCAGTTACGTGACTGTGGCAATCACCGCCGTGTGGAAACCTGGGAAAATGCCAACCTTCAGGCAGGCATCTTCGCGCGTCACGTGATGGGTGTGGAACATCCGAAAGCCAATCCGGCCTGGTTCTGGACGGATCAGCTGAATATCAACTTCCAGTTTGTCGGCGATATGGCCGCAGCTGAATGGCATATCCGTGGTGAAATGGATGCAGCCAAAGGTGCAGACAATTCATTCGTGATGTACGGTGTGACTGATGGTCAGATCGTTGGCGGGATTACCGTGAATGCAGCCAAAGAAATGCGTCATTTGAAAAAAATGATCAGCAAAAATACGGCGTTTGATGTTGAAAAACATTTAGATATCGCGCAAGACTTACGCAAAATTGCTTAAGTCGTATTGAGATATCTTGGGACAGACCTATGTTTTGCATAGGTCTGTTTTTTATGCACGAAACTTGATGAATTTATCAAAAATTAAAACTTCATCTCAGCATGAATTCGCTATACGCTATTTTTGAAGTTGCTGATCCAGAACTTCTTGGCCTCGTTTAGGAGACTTATGAGTTCTTCATCTTCATTGCCGGTCACGGCAAGTATTTACGCTTTATTGGTGCTGATCTGGGCGGCAACGCCACTGGCGATTGTCTGGAGCGTGGCCGAGATTCACCCGATGTGGGTGCTGATCATTCGCTATTTTGGTGCCTCGATTATTGCGTTGTTCCTGCTGAAGATCATGCGCGACCCGCTGCCTTTTGACCGCACTTCAATGAAAAGTTATCTGGCAGGCAGTTTGAATTTAATCGGTGCGCAGCTGTTTATTTATCTGGCGGCCAATTATCTGACCTCAGGTTTGATGGCGCTAATTTTTGGTTTTTCACCGCTGATCGCCGGTTTAATCGGTCATGTGATTTTAAAAACCCATAAACTGATCTGGCTGCAATGGCTCGGCATGGCAGTGGCCGTCGCCGGTTTATGTTTTGTTTTTGCCGACTCGGCAGACAGCAAGATTAATCCTTGGGGTGTGGTACTGATGCTGATCAGTATGGTGTCTTATATCAGCTCGATCTTCTGGGTTAAACAGATTAGTGCACCCTTGAGTCCGATGTCGCAAGCGACGGGGTCATTGCTGGTCTCCGCGGCTGGTTCAGTCATTTTAGTGCCGTTTATCTGGCAACATATGCCGACTCAGTTGCCTAGCACACAGGCAATGATCGGTTTTGTATTTACCATGATCATGTCCTCGATTGTGGCGATGCTGTGCTATTTCTGGCTGATTCGCCGTCTAAATGCTTCGACTGTCTCATTGAGTAATGTGATGACGCCGGTGATTGCTCTGGTATTGGGAGCAACCTTAAATCATGAAATTATCAGCAGTCATGCTTTTGCGGGAATTGCTGTGGTGATGTTCGGGATCATCATGTATTTCTGGAAAGAGTGGCGCGAACAGTATTTTTCCAAGCATTAAAACTGTAAAAACCAAAAGGGCGAAAGCCCTTTTATTATTTGAGTAGAGAGTAAAGTGATTCAACAACGTGGGAGATCACGACTAAGCAACAATTTGTAAAACAACTTTCAAAAATAAATGATTAAGATTTTGATACATAAATCATTCAAGCTTGCACAAGCTTATTTAGGACAGTGTCAGGATGTCTGAATCCAATAAAATCGTAGTTTATGCAGCTCTATTTGGTAATCTGGCGATTGCGCTGGTTAAATTTGTTGCGTCCTATATAACCAATAGCTCTGCCATGTTCAGTGAAGCAATTCATTCCGTAGTAGATACCTTGAATGAAATTTTACTGTTATATGGCATGAAAAAATCAGAAAAACCTGCAAATGCCAAACATCCTTTTGGTTATGGGCGTGAACTGTATTTTTGGGCCTTTATTGTGGCACTGATGGTTTTTGCGTTGGGTGCGATTGTGTCCATCTATCAGGGGATACAGCATATTCTTCAGCCTGAAGTCATGCAGGATCCATTGATCAATTATATTGTGCTGGGTCTGGCGATTCTTTTTGAAGGGTTTTCATGGTCAGTGGCTTTAAAAACCTTTCGTAAACAAAAGGGAAATCTGGGATATTTTGAAGCATTTCGACACAGTAAAGATCCAACGACCTTTACCGTGTTATTTGAGGATACTGCCGCCCTGGTCGGCTTGGTGATTGCTCTGGTCGGTATCTTTCTGGCGCATCAACTGAATATTCCTGAATTGGACGGTGCCGCATCGATTTTAATTGGTATCGTGCTGGCGGTCTCCGCTTGGTTTCTGGCACGTGAAACCAAAGGTTTGTTACTGGGTGAAACGGCAGATCCAAAACTGCGTGAAGATGTATTGAACATTGCTCAACAGGATGCGGCAGTTTTTAGTGCTAATGGGGTATTGACTGAGCAGATGGGTGCTCAGCAAGTCATTGCATCATTGAGTCTGGAATTTAAAGATGATTTAACTTCTGATGAAATTGAAGCCTGTGTCAACCGGATCGAAGCGCAGATTAAACAGCTGCACCCGGAAATTATTGCTTTATTTGTGAAACCCCAAACCAAGGCCGTATGGCTGGAACGAACTCAAGGTCGTGTATAAAGATCTAAAAAACGCTTGAGGTTGGTATTTTGATCTCAACTTGCCTTTCTCGCACAATTGATGTGATGATACTGAGGTATGGCGAATTTCAT
This sequence comes from Acinetobacter sp. YH01021, assembly GCF_013420255.1. Lineage (GTDB taxonomy): Bacteria > Pseudomonadota > Gammaproteobacteria > Pseudomonadales > Moraxellaceae > Acinetobacter. The sequence goes on along the minus strand of NZ_VOYO01000007.1, from coordinate 88,332 downwards.
CATAAAATCATCAATGGGCAGACATGCTTTTGTCAGCATGGGCTTATAAATATTGAGTATCATTTTGTATTTTTAGACAGAAGGGCGCGAGCGATATTTTTCTAGATAATCCAAGGCTTCAGCCAGCCATAAGGTCGATGAAATGCCATTTTTTTGCTAAAAATAACAAAAACATACATGATTTTCTGTGACGGATTTCATACTATGTTGTAGTGTGCCTGTTTTTAGTTTGTATGCTCATTAAAAGATGCACCGCTTGACCATTTCAAGAGGTTGTTGTCTTGCATATAGCGAATAATAAATAGTGGATGTTTATGCAAGATCTTCTCAAAACTAAAAAATTCCAGTTAATCACGGAATCCAGTTGGAAACATCTCTGGTCTAAGCCAGTGTTTGAGTATCTGCATTCAGATCATTTCGACGGAAAACAGTTTCGTAATCTTGAGCATGCATCTCTATCGCGCGGTCGCTTTGATTTATATAAATGGCTCATTACCCGAAAATCCAAGACCTGGAATGTCAATCTTGACGAAGAGCGTGCCGAGTTTTTTTCTCGTCCGCGCGCATTGCCACAGCAGCGTCCAGATGCAGCTCTGGATGACTGGCAAGTCTGGTTTATTGGTCACGCCACCACATTAATTCAGATCGGCCCCTATAACTTCCTGACCGACCCGGTCTGGGCTGAATATGCCAGTCCATCGGCTTCCACAGGGCCGCAACGGGTCATTCCGGCTGGCATTGCCTTGGATGAATTACCTCAGATTGATGCCGTACTGCTCAGCCATAACCATTATGATCATATGGATCTGGCTAGTCTGGAATGGCTGCACAACACTTTTGAGATGCCTATTTATACTGGTCTGGGTAATGCCTGGTATTTGCCAGAACATTATACCGTGCGTGAAATGGACTGGTGGGAAAATGCCTTTTTTGAAGAGATCCGGATTGTCTATACGCCGGCTCAACATGCATCAGGGCGCGGTATGCGCGATCAGAACTGCGCACTCTGGGGAGGCTTTTCTTTATTACATGGCAAGGAACATTGTTTCTTTGCCGGAGATAGTGGCTACGCCTCACATTTTAAAGAAATTCGTAAACGTCTGGGTGCACCGCGAATTGCCTTACTCCCGATAGGAGCGTATGAACCGCGTGAACTGATGCGCGCGATCCATATGAATCCGGAAGATGCCTTTCATGCCCATCATGACTTGCAGGCCAAATGTTCACTGGCGATTCATTACCGTACTTTTCAGCTCACGGATGAAGACCGGGATGCGCCGGAACATGAGTTGCATGAGATCATCAAGCATTCTTCCAAGTTGATTAATCCGTTTTATTGCATACGTGAAGGCAAACGAATTATTGTTTAAATATTTTACTCTGTTCCTGTTGGATGAGTTGAATGGCCACTACAGAAAGCATCAGCATGGCGGTATTCATCACCACAGGATTGAATGCTGCAGTAAGTTGCAACGGGGCTGTGAATGCAATCAGCAGTAGTAATCCAGCAAGTCCGATAATATTCAACCCATGCAAGAGTATGGACCGGTTCCATTTCAGAAAGCATAAGCCAAATAGCATTTCACATCCTCCGGAAAGTCCAACCAAGACTTTGGCCAGTGCCAGCTCAAAACCCATATTTTGCCAAATGCTAATTTCAGCGGGTGATTGGAACAGAATTTTTGGAATGAGTCCCTGATAGAGCCATAGTATGACCAAAGTCAGCTGGATAGTACGCAGTGGTTGTAGGAATACAGGTTTAGGATTCACGAACAGCTTCTTCCAGAAAATGACGTTTATTTTCGCTGGATGGAATCAGGCAATACTCGGTTTTGCCAAACAGCGTATAACGATTTAAAGCGACCACACGATACAGAAAATCCCGGATAAAACGCGGAACCAAATAACCTGCGCTCATTAAATTAAAGGGAAAACCGAGATGCTGCAGTACTTTCAGCAAGGCAGTCGATTCCGTATAGAGTGTGCCATCTTGAATGACGAGCATGGTGGTGTAATGTTCAGTGGACATCTGATAATGTTCGAGCAGTGCTGTACCTAAAGGCGATTGGGCGGAAACCAGTTTAAACTGTATCTTCTTATCGTATTGAATCACAAACCGTGCCCAGCCATTACAGACCACGCAAACAGCATCAAACACAATGATGTCGTGTTGTTGAATGATATCTTCAATATTCGGATGCATTGTTGTATTTCTTTTTGTGCTGACTTGCTTCTATAGTGCTTGATGCCGCAATAAAAAACCACCCGAAGGTGGTTTCTATACATGTCTAAACTGGCTTAGAGAAAGCTAGGCAAACCTTTGGCTGGATCGGTTTCACGTGCTGCTTGGGCATCTGCTACAGTCATGCCGAGTGCTTGTGCTACGCCTTCGCCGTAGGCTGGATCACAGCTATAACAGTTGCGGATGTGACGGTATTTGATGAAATCTAGTGCATCACCCATCGCTCCGGCCGTGTTATTAAACAGAGCCTGTTTCTGCTGGTCATTCATCAGGTTGAACAGGGCACGGGGTTGGCTGAAGTAATCATTGTCATCTTCACGGAAATCCCAGAAATCGGCATCACCGGTGATTTTCAATGGTGGCTCTCTGAATTCCGGCTGCTCCTGCCACTGGCTAAAACTGTTCGGCTCGTAATGTGGCAATGAACCATAGTTGCCATCCATGCGGCCTTGACCATCACGGCGGTTCGAATGTACAGGACAACGTGCAGCATTGACTGGAACCTGTGAATGATTCACGCCAACACGGTAACGCGCTGCGTCGGCATAGTTCACTAAACGTGCCTGTAACATACGGTCCGGTGAGTAGCTGATGCCCGGTACAAGATTACTTGGTGCAAAGGCTGCCTGTTCTACATCCTGGAAATAGTTTTCCGGATTGCGGTTCAGTTCGAATTCACCGACTTCAATCAGTGGATAATCGCCCTTTGGCCAGACTTTGGTCAGGTCAAATGGATGATAAGGCACTGTTTCGGCTTCCAGTTCTGGCATGACCTGAACGTACATTTTCCATTTTGGATAGTCACCACGTTCGATGGCATCAAACAGGTCGGTCTGGCTGCTTTCACGGTCTTTGGCGATCAAGTCTGCAGCTTCAGCATCGGTCAGGTTCTGGATGCCTTGCTGGGTACGCATATGGAATTTTACCCAGAAGCGTTCATTTTTGGCATTGATAAAACTGAAGGTGTGACTGCCAAAACCATGCATATGACGGTAACCGGTCGGAATCCCGCGGTCGGACATGACAATGGTCACTTGATGCAAAGCTTCAGGCAACAGTGTCCAGAAATCCCAGTTATTGGTGGCGCTGCGCTTGTTGGTTTTCGGGTCGCGTTTGACTGCTTTATTCAGGTCAGGGAACTTGCGCGCATCCCGCAGGAAAAACACCGGGGTGTTATTGCCGACCAGATCCCAGTTGCCTTCTTCAGTATAGAATTTTAAGGCAAAACCGCGAATATCGCGTTCCGCATCGGCCGCACCACGTTCACCCGCCACTGTTGAGAAACGGGCAAACATTTCGGTTTTTTTGCCGACTTCAGAGAAAATTTTAGCGCGGCTATATTGGGTAATATCATTGGTCACGGTAAAGATACCAAAAGCACCTGAACCTTTGGCATGCATACGACGCTCTGGAATCACTTCGCGGACAAAGTTGGCCAGTTTTTCATTCAGCCATAAATCCTGGGCAAGTAAAGGTCCACGCGCACCTGCCGTCATACTGTTCTGGTTGTCGACCACAGGGGCACCAGCTTCAGTGGTCAGGTGGGTGACAGGGCATTTTTTAAAATCTTGGCTCATCTTTCCTCTCCAAGTTTTGAATATCTTATGTCGTTTACCTAGTATTCATAAAATATTGAGATATATGCTAATCAGATCAGGTTTCGCTATATTTACAATATCTTTAAATAAAGGGTGTTACAGCACAAAACGGAATTCAGGGTATAATTGAGTGAGCTCACTCAAAAAATATTTTTAAATTTAATAAAGTTTAAAATGTTGAAAATTAAATGGTTACTCTTAAAAAGTAACGGGTTTTCCACTCTGTGACAATATCAAATTCTATATATTTTGAATAACTCGAATAATGAATGGGATTAAACGAAAATAACAATATCTAAGTCCATAATATGTTTTTATCAAAGGATAAAAATAATAAGTGAAAAGTATCATTTAAAATACAATTTTATAACTGATTTATTTTAAATGGTTTTTTAATTAAGTTTTGTTGGTCTGAAGAAACCCATAAAAATAATGAATGGAATAAGGGTGTTTTCTGGCTATAGCTCGCATTTTTGCATACAGAAAATCCTATCCAGATGGTCTTTATTTTTAAAAAAGCATTGGCAAATATGCTTGAAAATTAATCAGTCGGCCCTATAATTATCTCACTCCTTCCTCAAAATCACATAGAGAGTAAAATGGCCAAGAAAAAAACAGCCGAGCAGGTGGTGATCCACAATTTTGTGGCAAAACACATGCATGAAGTCAACAAAAGCCAGGTCTTTGTAGACCGAAAGAAAAATGCAAAACGTGGCTACAACAAGCACAGACAAGGGCGATATTCCATGGAAGATCGCCCTTTTTTAATGGCCGCTTAAGGTCTGTAAGGTGGCTGGGGACGACGTGGGGGCTGCTTAGGATTAGTTTTAACTGGAGAGAGCGGGGCGACAGGTCGGTTGTTACGAGTTTGCGAATATTGATTTGGATACCGGGATGATGTTGTCGATTCATCCGCGATTAAGTCATTAAAGAATTTATTGAGTTTGCTTTGCACTGGTGCTTTGTGGTGAGGGGAATGAGGCTGTGGTCTGGCCTGCTGAAAACTGGCAAATTGATCTTTTTGTTGGTGATAGAGTCTGGCAGCAATGACGGAGGGGTCATCTCTGCCTAAACGCCGCCGTTGCGATGCCGAAATTTCAATGCCCAATAATGGAGTCATTTTAGGCCGATCGGCATAGCTCATTGCTCGATTGCTGGCGGGGCGTATATAAGATGAACCGGAATTATGAGCTTCTTTGCGGGCAGCCAAGGCCGGTGCAAGAATGACCACATAGAACACCGCAACAATCATGAACAGGATGACCAGAAATTCCATAACCACCTCTACCACTGTCGAGGGACTGGAAAAAGTCCCGTATTAGGCACTCACCATACGTGATGCAGATTTCACCATATCCCCTAAACCATGGGTTCTGAAATAATATTCTAACCAGCTTTTTACCATGAGCGGATTGTCCATTTTTAACACATGTTGCAGCAATTCTTGTGCATCACTCATCGGAACATGACAAATGGTTTTACGTACCCGCAAAATATTACTGGAACTCATCGACAGGGTATTAAAGCCCATGGCCATGAGCAAAACTGCAGACAGCGGATCGCCCGCCATTTCACCGCAGATACTGACCGGTTTTTCATTACGATGACAGTCCTGCACCAGACGGGTCAGGGCACGCAGTACTGCAGGGTGTAAATGTGAATAGACATTGGCTACCCGTGGATTATTGCGATCCACAGCCAACAGATATTGGGTCAGATCGTTGGAGCCGACCGAGAAGAAATCCACCAGTTCGGAAAATTCATCAATCTGATGAAGCACACTCGGCACTTCCACCATGATGCCGAGTTTTGGTTTATTTACCTTGACCTGTTCTTCTTCTTGAATCGCCGCATGGTCACGTTCCAGCAGATAGAGCGCTTCCTCGACCTCGCTGACACTGGTCACCATCGGCAGCAGAATATGCAGGTTATTCAGTCCGATACTGGCTTTGAGCATGGCGCGAATCTGTGAAGAAAAAATTTCCGGATGATCCAGGGTAAAACGAATGCCACGCCAGCCGAGTGCCGAGTTTTCTTCTTCAATCGAGAAATACGGCAGGTCTTTGTCTGCACCAATGTCCAACGTTCGCATCACCACCGGTTTATTGGCAAAGTGACTGAGCTGCTGACGATAAATCGCACGTTGTTCTTCCTCGCCCGGGAAGCGGTCACGCAACATAAACGGAATTTCAGAACGGTATAAACCGACACCTTTGGCACCACGCTGCACGCCACGCACCACATCAATCATCAGGCCGGTGTTGACGTAGAGTTTGACCGCCACGCCATCCGGGGTAATCGCATCTTTGGTTTCGTACTGGCGCAGATCTTTAGCAAGCTGTTCTTCTTCTTTTTGAATTTCTTTATAGCGACTGCGCAGGCGACGTGGGGGATTAATAAAGACCCGGCCCTGATGTGCATCGACAATCATCTCTACATCATCGAGGGTGTTGATCGGCAGTTCGGTCACGCCGACCACGGTCGGAATACCAAGAGCACGCGCCACAATCACCATATGTGAGTTCATGGCGCCTTCGGTAGTGACAATCGCGGCAATTTTATCTACAGGTAGTTCAACCAGTGCAGCCGTCGAAATTTCCTCACCAATCAGAATACTTTCATCGGTCAATTCACGGTGACTGGCATCGGCTTCCTGTAAGCGCGCCAGAATACGGCGGCCCAGATCTTTTAAGTCCGCTACCCGCTCACGTAAATAATCATCTTCCATTTGGGAAAATTGTGCCACATGATTGTCAATAACAATTCGCACGGCGCCTTGTGCCCAGTGACCTTCACGAATAAAAGCCTTGATTTCTGCAGGCAGGGCATTTTCATCCAGCATACGCAAGAACACGCTAAACAGTGCGCGTTCCTCGGCCATTAACGCATCCTGCATTTTGTCATCCAGTGACTGGATTTCTTCACGGACTGAATTTAGCGCGTTATCTAAGAGCTGCAGTTCTTCGCTGATGTCATCTGCTTCACGGTCAGGGACTGCGGCAAGATCTGCTGGCGGATAGAGAATCACTGCACGACCTAAGGCAATGCCACCGGAGCCAGAAACTCCCTGAAAGGTTTTATAGGCGGGCAGGTTGCTCGGCTTACGGAATACATCGATATTGCCAACGGCATGGGCATGGGCGATGACGCCAGAAAGCTGCGCGCAGAGTGTGACCAGAAAGGATTCAGCAGCTTCAGAAAAGTCCTGTGATTCTTTATTCTGAACCACCAGTACACCCATGACCTTACGGCGGTACATCACCGGCACACCGAGGAAGGAGTTATAAATTTCCTCACCGGTTTCAGGTAAAAACAGGAAGCGCTCATGTTTAGGGGCATTGTCCAGATTGACAATTTCTTCACGTTGTCCAACCAGGCCCACCAGACCCTCACCGGTCTGCAAAGACACATGGCCGACAGATTCTGCATTCAGGCCTTTAGACGCCATGAGCAGATAACGCTGATTGCGTTCATCGAGGAGATAGATCGAGCAGACATCAACCTGCATGGCCTCGGCCACATGCTTGACCATAATGTCGAGTGATTCATGCAAACTGGTGGACGCATTGATCTCCTGAACAATACGTCTCAAGGTGTCCAGTTGCATATTCGACATAAGGTCTGCTCCGTCTATTCAGAATTTCAGTGATTAAGTTTATTTATAACAATAGCCGCGTAAAAAATCTGCATTATTTATGCGATTTTTTAAGGTTTTTGCTGGGGTAGTTGCTGACACAACTCCACCAGGGCTTTGCGGTAAACATCACGTTTGAAATTCACGACTTGACCGAGTGGGTACCAGTAACTGACCCATTGCCATTGATCAAATTCGGGCGGATCAGACAGATTCAACTGAATATGCTGAACGGGGGCCGTGAGTTTGAGTAAAAACCACTTTTGTTTTTGACCGATACAGACCGGATCAGAGTCCGTACGAATGTATCGATGCGGCAAACGATAGCGCAACCAGCCTTTGGTTTGCGCGACTATCTGGACGTGTTCGGGCAATAAGCCAACTTCTTCTCTCAGCTCACGATAGAGTGCCTGCTCAGGGGTTTCTCCATATTGGATCCCGCCTTGTGGAAATTGCCATGCATTATGACCAATGCGTTTTGCCCATAAAACCTGTCCAGCATCGTTTGCCAAAATGATCCCGACATTCGGTCGGAAACCTTCAGAGTCGATCATTTGGCTACCTAAAAATTGTTTAATTTATGCCTTTGCCATCGGGGAGCATTATTTCGTTATCCAACTCGAAAAAAGCAAAGTTTAAAAATGTTAAAATTGCTATGATCTTAACGAATTTCTATCGACTAGCGGAGATAGATTTACAATTTTTTTCTTAAATTTCAGTTTTAACGAGTATTTTCATGAAATTGGCGCTATTTGATCTCGATCACACCTTGTTAAACACGGATTCGGATCATTCTTGGGGAGAGTTTTTGGTCAGTGAGGGCCTGGTCGATCCAGTTCAGCATCGCGCCATGAATGACAAGTTCTATGACGATTATAAAAAAGGTCAGCTGGATCCTTATGCCTATAATGAATTTGTGTTCCAGTTTCTGACCAAACATGACAATCATTATTTGACTGAATTACATCAACTGTTCATGCAAAAAGTCATTCGTCCACAAATGCGTCCTGAAGGTTTTAAAGCCATTGAGCGCCACCGTGAAGCAGGGCATGCCTTAGTGGGGATTACCGCAACTTCAGACTTTATTACCGCACCCATTTTTCGTGAATTCGGAATTACTGAAATTATTGCCACCAATGCTGAAGTCATTGATGGGAAATATACTGGTAAAGTCATCAATACCGCATGCTATCAGCAAGGCAAGCTGGTGCGTCTGGAACAATGGCTGGAAGGCCGCGACGTAACCGAGTCTTGGGCTTATTCAGATTCTATTAATGACCGTTTCTTGCTGGAATATGCGGATCATGCGATTGCAGTCAATCCGGATGATCGCTTGGAAACTTTAGCCCAAGAACAGGGTTGGAAAATACAGGACTGGTCGATCTAATCACTCCGAACTCATTGATGTGATTATTAAGTACAACTTCGGTTGTGCTTTTTATTTGCCTCATTTGAATATTAATGTTTTTTCACAGTCCAGCTGAATCAGACATGCTATGCTCGAAAAACAGGACATGATAACAATAGTAGATTCTGAGGTATGAGATATGACTCACGTTCGACCACGTATGACACATCTGTTCCAACAGCTTGGCTTGGATGCCAGTGCAGAAGGTATTGAAACATTTATTCACGAGCATCAATTGCATAAAGATCTGACTTTACTGGATGCGCCGTATTGGTCAGAGGCACAACGTCAATTTTTAAGCGAGAAAATAGCCTCTGATGGCGAATGGGCGATTGTGGTAGATCAACTCAATGAATCCTTGCATGAAAATTCAACCAGTGAAGGATAAGATATAAAGCCAATCGTATGATTGGCTTTTTTAGACTATGACCTTACCTTTAGCGAATCCGTTTCCAGATCGTGACTTGTGACAGGGTATGTTGATACTTTCTGGCCGTTTCTCGAATCACAAAAGGCACATCTTGGGGTTCGGCCACCAATTCAAAGTGCTGGGTTAAAATGTTGGAAATACCAGCCAAAGTCGTGATCTTTTCCCCATCCTGCTGAAAACCGCCCAGCCATTCGCTACGCGCCGTATGTTCTTCCAGCCAGGTATAGGGCGAACTCAGCATTAAAATTCCACCTATATTGATACGTTTATGAATCTGCAATAAAAAGTCTTTCGGATGATGCAGCCGGTCAATCAGGTTCGCTGCCAGAATAAAATCATAGTCGCTAAAATGTGCTTTCAGGTTGCAGGCATCGGCCTGAAAAAATTCCGTTTTTGACGCAAACTGTTCCAAAGCGACATCTTCAAGTGAACAGCTTTTTTCTTCGCTTAATTCACCTTCTAGCGGCAGCTGATAACGTACCCTATTGCCTTGAGCCAAATAGACTGCCTGCTGGATAAAACGTGCTGAGAAGTCCAGACCGGTCACCTGATCAAAATAGTGTGCCAGTTCAAAGCTGGCGCGGCCGGTAGCACAGCCAATATCTAAGGCACGATGACATGGCACTTGCTGAAAATAGGGTTGTGCCAGATCGACCAGTGTTTTGGCAAAATTAGCGATACCAAAATATTCGGGGCCGTACTGGAATTCCAGATATTGGGAGACCAGCTGGTCGCTTTCATAGTTCGAAGGGAAATGTTGCAGTGCCTGATCAGAGGCGACGTAGCGAAAACCAGCGTGCTGAAAGAAATGCCGTCTGAAGGCGTAGCGGGAACTATATAAAGCTTCATTGCCCGCCGAAATCCAGGAGCCACCTTTCATCAGGTTATGGCGACCGTCAAAGGTTGGTGTACTGAAATCATCATAAAGCGGATGCACCTGAAAACCCTGAAATGGATAGATCGGAGTTTCAGTCCACTGCCAGACATTGCCCTGAATATCATAAAAATCGCCCTGCTTGAAATGATCGACCGGACAGGAGCTGGTGCCGTATTTCAACTCGATATTGGCCTGTTCAGGGCTCGGTAAATCTGAATCCAGATCGGAAACTGCATACAGGCGATACCATTCATCTTCAGTCGGCAAGCGAATGGTTTTTCCCAGCAGTTGGGATTTCCACTGACAAAAGGCCTTGGCTTCATGATAATTCACTTCTACCGGCCAGTCCCAAGGCATCGGCACTTCTTCTAGCATCAATCGCAGTGACCAGCCTAATTCAGTTTTGCGCCAGAAACAGGGATGAGCAGCTTGTGAAAATTGCAGCCAGCCTAGACCTTCTTCACTCCAGTAGTGTTCGGTCTGATAGCCATCAGCTTCGACAAAGGCCAGAAATTCCTGATTCGATAACAGATATTTGGAGGCTGCAAAAGCTGCAACCTCGGCTTCATGCCGGCCGTATTCATTGTCCCAGCCATAAAATGGATGGTTAAAATCTTTCTGTAAATGCACTTTGCCTTCCGGCACATCCAGCAAAATATTATCCGGGGCCATGCCGGTAATAATATTGGCACGCCATTGCGGATGCTGGCGTACATGTTCCAAAGCATGCTGGCGGATCAGCACAGAAGAAGTTTCCAGATGGATCCGTTCATGTTCGATGCCCATGATGATGGTCCACCAAGGGTTTTGCCAGTTTAAGGGTAGAGTTAGCGGAGCATGTTCAAGGATGTTCAGGATCAGGGCGCGTACCTGATGCCGATAATCACGGACTTCCTGCACACTGGGCCAGTCATAGTGCACTTCATCCAGGTCATCCCAGCTCATCTCGTCTACACCGATCGCGAAGATACTTTCAAAATGCGGATTTACGCGTTCGCTAATTAGCTTGCTGAGCAGCAGTTTATTGACAAAAAAAGTGGCGGTATGGGCAAAATAAAAAATTAGCGGATGACGTAAAGTAATCGGCTTGATGAAAAATGCATCTTCATGTTTGAGGCATTCAAACAGTTGTTCATAGGTGTCAAAGGTGTTCAGGAAATATTCGCGCAGGCAGTGCCGGGCAGTCTGTTCATCGGCAAAATCAAGTACCGGCGTGGGCAGCAGCATCGGTTTGGCCGAAAGCCACAGGCTGCTTGTATTGGTTTTATCTTGAGAGTGGGATTTTAAGGGAGAATCGAGCTGCATCCGTCAGGCTCCATCGAATAGTTTTAAGCATTCCTCTGCACTGCAAAAGAATGGAATTGTCTTAAAAATACTCGAAAGATATCGCCAGATGGGGTGTATTTAGGTAACAAAATGCTGCACCGTTTTGGATGCAGCATGTTCAGGAACGGCTTAAATAGACAGCGAGGCACCCTGCATGAGCTGAACCAGAGCCTGAGCTGCTTTGGACTGAGTACGACCGGGATGCCAGACCATGCCCAAACGACGGTTCATTTCCAGATTAATATCCAGCTGGTGCAGGTCATGATTGACCAAAGTTTTTGGCAGTACCGACCAGCCTAAGCCAATCGATACCAGCATCCGGATCGATTCCAGCGGATTGTTACTCATACTGACTTTCGGTTTGATGCCCTGTTTCTCAAATTCGGCCAAAGTAATTTGCGAGGTATAGGTCTGTGATGAGGGCAACAGGCTTGGATAGTCGAGCAAATCTTCCAGACACAGATTTTTTTGCTGCGCCAGCGGATGAAACGGTGCCACCACAAAGACTAGAGGATCATTCCAAATAGTCACATAATTCAGACGCGCATCACCCCGTGGCGGCAAGGTTAAAAATGCCAGTTCCAGATCGCCGGCAATCACTTGTTCATGCGCCTGCTCGGAATCGACAAAATGCACATCCAGAGTCACGTCAGGATATTCCTGAACATAACGGCGCAAATGACTCGGCAGATGATGCAGGCCAATATGATGACTGGTACCAATTTTTAGTTTGCCCTGTACCTGACCCTGTTCATGGCTCAAGGTATAATGAATATCACCGAGTTCATTCAGCCAGTTTTTCACTTTAGGTAACAGAGAGTGCGCCGCGTGGGTGGCCTGTACACCACGTCCGGCAGATTCAAACAGCTTGACCCCAAAGTATTCTTCCAGACTGTGAATACGTTTGGTGACAGCAGGCTGGGTAATGAAGAGCTGATCTGCGGCCAGAGAAATCGAACCGGTTTCCATGACTTTTACGAAGGCTTCAAAGGCTGCGAGATTCATCTTAACCACCTATAAAGAATTTTTATGTGTAAATATATTATTGTTATATTTTAAGAATAAATCAAAGCAAAATTAGCTCATCTATGTTGCAGTGCTGAATTACTATACATTTTCAAAGCCTTGGCATTTTTAAAACTAAAAAAGACCACCTATAAAGGTAGTCTTTTATCAGGAACCTCGACCGAAGAGTTTAGACGGTAATGTCCTCATTCTGCTGTTGGTTATTACGCTCCCAGATTTTTTCATGGAAGAAGAAAGCCACTGCCTGTACCGTTGGTTCTAATAAACTCAAGGCAATCGCCATCGTCAGACTGCCAGTCACCAAATAACCCACAATCATCGCTACGGTAATATGCATAATGTAGTAGCTGAAAGTCTTTTTAAACATGCGCTGGTTATTGTCTACAAAGCGTTGAATATGTGCCATGTCGAAGTTCCTCAAAATCATCATCTCTGTCGATGAAGAAATAATAATAATTCTCATTTAATTTGTAAAAACGAATATTTTTAATAAATTAATCGGAAAATTAGATTTATGAAAATAAAGTGAAAGTCTGATTTGATTCAGCTTTTAAAAGATTCCAAAAAGTTTTTTAACTGATAAAAATGATAAATTAGATTTATGTGATTGCAGCGATATAATCAAAATCAGAGAAAGAATTTACCCAGTCCAGTGGAGTACATCGACATGGCAGGCGCAACCCAAACAGCAAAAACATTATATGACAAATTGTGGGACGACCATTTAGTAACGCAACGTGATGATGGTTCTGCCTTACTGTACATCGACCGTCACTTATTACATGAAGTGACTTCTCCACAGGCCTTTGAAGGTTTGCAACTGGCCGGGCGCCAGCCATGGCGTTTAAGCGCGAATATTGCCACACCGGATCATAACGTACCGACCTCGAAAAAAGAGCGTGAGCAGGGTGTTGCCGGAATTGAAGATGAAACCTCGCGCATCCAGGTGCAAACTTTGGATGACAACTGCAAGACCTTTAATATTGTTGAATTTGATATTAATGATATCCGTCAGGGCATCGCGCATGTGGTCGGGCCGGAGCAAGGCTTGACCTTACCGGGCATGACGGTGGTGTGTGGTGACTCGCATACTGCAACACACGGTGCTTTTGGCTGTTTGGCGCACGGGATCGGGACATCCGAAGTTGAACATGTATTGGCGACCCAATGCCTGGTTCAAAAGAAGATGAAAAACATGTTGGTACGCGTTGATGGCAAATTAGGCCAGGGCGTGACACCGAAAGATGTGGTCTTAGCCATTATTGGCAAGATTGGTACCGCAGGCGGTACTGGTCACGCGATTGAATTTGGCGGTCAGGTCTTCCGTGACATGTCGATTGAAGGTCGTATGACCGTGTGTAATATGGCGATCGAAGCCGGTGCACGCGTGGGTATGGTTGCTGTGGATGACAAAACCATCGAGTATGTTAAAGGTCGTCCTTATGCGCCAACTGCGGAACAGTGGGATCAGGCGGTAGCGTACTGGAATACATTGCATTCGGATGAATGTGCATATTTTGATACGGTGGTCGTGTTGCAAGGTGAAGAAATTGAGCCGCAAGTGTCTTGGGGAACTTCTCCTGAGATGGTCATTCCAGTGTCTCAAGCAGTACCAACTTTAGAACAAGCCAAAGACGATGTACAACGCAATGACTGGAACCGTGCTTATCAATATATGGGCTTAAATGCCGGTCAGGCCTTGGCTGAGATTCAACTGGATCGTGTCTTTATCGGTTCGTGCACCAATTCGCGTATTGAAGATATCCGTGCTGCAGCCGAAGTGATCAAAGGTCGTAAGGTCGCATCTTCAATCAAACAGGCGATGGTGGTTCCGGGTTCTGGTCTGGTCAAAGCTCAGGCAGAAGCGGAAGGTCTGGACAAGGTATTTGTCGAAGCAGGCTTCGAATGGCGTGAACCAGGTTGTTCAATGTGTCTGGCGATGAATGCAGACAAGTTACAACCGGGCGAGCATTGTGCCTCGACTTCGAACCGTAACTTTGAAGGTCGTCAGGGCAATGGCGGTCGTACCCATCTGGTGAGTCCAGCCATGGCAGCCGCTGCTGCGATTGCAGGTCACTTTGTTGATGTTCGTTCATTTTAATTGGTACGTAGGAGCACATACATGAAAGCTTATACCGTTGAACAAGGTATCGTTGCACCTTTAGACCGTGCCAATGTCGATACAGATTTAATTATTCCAAAACAGTTTTTGAAATCAATCAAACGTACCGGTTTTGGTGACAATTTATTTGATGAATTACGTTATCTGGATGAGGGTTATCCGGGTCAGGACAATTCAGTTCGTCCGATCAACCCGGACTTTGTCTTGAACCAGCCACGTTATCAGGGCGCATCTATTTTAATTTCACGTGCCAACTTTGGTTGCGGTTCTAGCCGTGAACATGCGCCGTGGGCCTTAAGTGAATACGGTTTCCGTACTGTCATTGCGCCAAGCTTTGCCGATATCTTCTTTAACAACTGTTTTAAAAACGGTATGTTGCCCGTGATTTTGGCTGAAGAGATTGTTGAGCAGTTATTTAAGGAGTGTGCGGCAGATGAAGGCTATCAACTGACCATTGACTTGCAGGCACAAGAAGTTCGCACCCCTACAGGTGAAAGCTTTAAGTTTGAAGTTGATCCATTTCGCAAGCATTGCCTGTTAAATGGTCTGGATGATATTGGCTTAACTTTGCAGATTGCGGATGATATTCGTGCCTATGAAGAAAAAACCAAACAATCGCGTCCTTGGGTATTTGCCGAAATTCATGGATAAATCAGTAAAAATTGTCATGGCATGACTGCGATGCCCTTGCTAATATCGGAAGATTATTGAGTTTTTTGATTGGGTAAGACAGACATTATGGCGAATTATTGGAAACAGTGGCTTGCTTTAAGTGCAGTATCGGTGCTGTTGACTGCATGTCAAAGCATCGACACGATGAAACTCAAACATGCCAAAGCAAGTACTGAGAGCAAAAGCAATGCCCTGATTTACTGTACAGGGACACCGGATTGCCAGTTCGAACGCTTCAACCAGACCATCATTGTCAATGCAGACAATGGCCGCATCAGTGATGAAGCGCTGAAGCAGAAACTGGTGCGCTTGCAGGCCAAAAATTTAAATCAGGCCAATCCGATTTATTTATCCGTGCCGGCAGGACAGCATGAACTGGTCGTGCGCTTTTATCCGATCAGTAAGGATAAAGCGGAAACTTTACATGTGTTTCATCGTTTTCAGGCCAATAACCGCTATAGCTTAAAAATGTTTCGTGACCGTAGTGCGCGTAGCAGCAGTTTATTAAATGCTTCGGCGCCTGATCCGCTTTGCGTAGATCTGGTACAAGAGCAAAAAACCATTCGTCGTTTTTGCAAACCCTATAATGCAGTCACCGGGATTGCAGAGTTTGTAGAAAAGAAAATTTAACCTCTGTCAGGTCTGAATCTGACGTTTTAAACGGAAAATCTCATGTCTAAACAAATTTTGATTTTAGCTGGTGACGGCATCGGTCCTGAAATTGTCAAAGCGGCAGAGCAGGTACTGACTCGTGTAAATGAAAAATTTAATCTTGATTTGACATGGGAACAGGGCTTACTCGGTGGGGCTGCCATTGATGCGCATGGTTCACCATATCCAGACGTAACGTCTGAACAGGCCAAAAAAGCCGATGCGATTTTACTCGGTGCCGTGGGCGGTCCAAAATGGGATACGATTGAGCGCTCAATTCGTCCGGAACGTGGTTTATTGAAATTGCGTAGTGAACTGAACCTGTTTGCTAACTTGCGTCCAGCGATTCTCTATCCACAATTGGCTGATGCTTCAAGCTTAAAGCCTGAAATCGTAGCAGGTCTGGATATTCTGATTGTGCGTGAATTAACCGGTGGTATTTACTTCGGTCAGCCACGCGGTATTCGTGAACTGGAAAATGGCGAGAAACAAGGCTATAACACTGATATTTATTCAGAGTCTGAAATCAAGCGTATCGCCAAAGTCGCTTTTGAAATGGCCAACTTGCGCGGTGGTAAAGTGTGTTCAGTGGATAAAGCCAACGTGCTTGAAGTAACTGAGCTGTGGAAACAGACGGTCACTGCGCTGAAAGAAGCCGAATATCCTGAAATTAATTTATCGCACATGTATGTCGACAATGCCGCAATGCAATTAGTGCGTGCGCCAAAGCAGTTTGATGTGATTGTAACTTCTAACCTGTTCGGTGACATCCTGTCTGATGAAGCTGCGATGTTGACCGGTTCAATCGGCATGTTGCCATCGGCATCTCTGGATGAAAATGGCAAAGGCATGTATGAGCCTTGTCATGGTTCTGCACCAGATATCGCCGGTCAAAACCTGGCAAATCCATTGGCAACGATTCTTTCGGTGGCGATGATGCTGCGTTATACCTTCCGTGAAGAAGCCGCTGCTAAAGCCATTGAAGATGCAGTAGGCCAAGTCTTGGATCAAGGCTTGCGTACGGCAGATATCATGTCTGAAGGCATGCAAAAAGTCGGTACGGTTGAAATGGGTCAAGCAGTCGTTGCTGCATTGAACTAAGCCTGTTTTGATTCAAAAAAACGCAGCCTTGAGCTGCGTTTTTTTATAATAGAAATTCCAAAGCTTAAACCCCTTAACAGGTTCGGCCTGTGGTGCGTACCGCGGTCGCAATATTATCTTTGAGTAAGAAGGTGATTTTACATTGCAATTTGACGTCGTAGCCGCCGGCAGGACTTACTGAGACAGGAATCGGTACAGTGCCTGTCCCTGTGGCAGGAAACTGCGCTACAGGCAAAGGAATGGTAATGGGGCGTTGTACCACATAGCTTAATTGCTTGGCGCTGCGTTCAGGCCCACTGATCTGCTGGTAACCTAAACGTTTTAGATCCAAAGTTTGATCGATCAGTTGGCTGCTTTGCCCAATGAACTGTTGTAAATAGGCATCACGCTGTGCAGTCGTTGAGGAGGTTGTGGTGCATGCACTAAGCAAACCCAAGGCTGTGCAGCATGCTAAAATCAGTGTGAACTTCATGAGTTGTCCTCACACCAAATAAAATGAGTGTAAGCGCATTCCATGCAAAAATACTGTTGTGATTTGATACACGGTAGAAGTTTAGCGTGGTGAGGTTGATCCCTGATTTAATTAGATACAGGCTTTGAACTCGATGAGTACAGCTTAGCAAGCTCTACCGGTATAGCGGATGGCTTGAACAATTTCATTTTTTAGGTCAAACCAGATTTGGCATTTCATCTCAATGTTATAACCACCATTTGAGGGCATCGGCATTGGTGCACCGATCGAGATACTCTGACTAATATTCGGCGTGGCCATCGGAATATTCATATCCCGAAAAATAGTGTAGCTGAGAGATTCTGCGGTTTGAATCGGTTGCTGGGAGGTCTTGAATCCCGTTGCGCGAAGATCAAGCTGGCTACGAACCTGTGCTGCAGTTTGACCCACATAAGGTTGTAGAGACTGATGCAGATGCTGATTGCCGCCGGTAGCGCACGCAACGAGAAACAAGCTGGAAAGTAGGGGTAAGCATTTCATATTCATTGTTTTTATACGTGTTGTTTTAATTCAATGAATAGTTGTGAATTTATAGGCCTGTGTCAAATTATTTTATTGATTGATAAATAATTCAAGTAATAAAAAAGCCACTAAAAGTGGCTTTTGCTTGCGCTAAAACTTAGCGTGCACGATATGTGATACGACCTTTAGTCAAATCATAAGGTGTCATTTCAACCTTCACACTGTCGCCAGTCAAAATACGGATATAGTGTTTACGCATTTTACCAGAGATGTGGGCAATCACTTCGTGACCGTTCTCTAAACGTACACGGAACATAGTATTAGGAAGCGTCTCGGTGACAACGCCTTCGAACTCGATGAGTTCCTCTTTATTGGCCATAGCCTACCTGAATGAATAAATTGGAAAGGCGCAAATTATAGTCAATTTTTTTGCAAAATACAAGACGAAACGGGCGTTAGACTGATCATCTGCCAGTAAAATAGGCGAACTGTCACGATAATTTTTTTAACTAAAAAGACACCTGTTTCTGTTGTCAGTTTGGTCAATCACAGTTAATCTAAAATTAATCTTTTTAAGTATAAATGAAGTACATACAAGGAAGGCTTTTGAGTGAGTCAGCTAACGGATGCATCAGTCGTATTGCGTTTAGGCTATCAGGCGATTCGTCGTGCGGGGTTGCCAACAGAAGAACTTTTGACCAAAGCAGGAGTGGCTTTAAATCAGGTGGAAGCCAATGACCGTACCCCGCTGAGTGCCCAATATGCCTTTTGGGTGGCGGCAGAGGAAGTCAGCAAGGACCCGGACATTGGATTGCATCTGGGTGAGCACCTGCCACTTTATCGTGGTCAGGTCATTGAACACCTGTTTGTTTCATCTGAAAATTTTGGTGAGGGACTGAAACGTGCTTTGGCTTATCAGCGACTGATCAGCGATGCCTTTGCTGCCAAATTAGTGATTGAAGATGATCGCTGCTATTTAACCAATGGTGAACAGCCTTTTGCTGAGAGTCTGGTCAATCGTCATTTTACTGAATGTGCTATGTCAGGTGTACTGCGTTTCTTTAAATTTATTACCGAAGGGCGTTTTGAGCCGATTTATATCGATTTTAATTTTTATAAAGGGGCACCTGATGATGAATACTTCCGGGTTTATGAGTGTCCGGTCAGTCTAGGTCAGAAAGAAACTCGTTTGTATTTCGATCCGACTATCCTGGAATATCCGCTGTGGCAGGCTGAACCTGAGCTGTTGCAGCTGCATGAGCAACTGGCCATTGAAAAGCTACAGGAACTGGCAAGATATGATCTGGTCGGTGAAGTCCGTCGTGCGATCGGCTCTACTTTGGAGAGTGGTGAAACCACACTGGAAACTGTAGCAGCACAACTGAATATCACGCCACGCCGTTTGAGAACGCAACTGAGTGAGGCACATACCAGTTTTCAGCAGATTCTCTCGGATTATCGTTGTCGTCTGGCCAAGCGTTTGCTGGCGAGTACCAATGAGAGCGTCGAGCGGATTGTCTATCTGACCGGTTTTTCCGAGCCAAGTACCTTCTATCGTGCCTTTAAACGCTGGACCAATGAAACGCCAGTGGAATATCGGAAGCGGAAGCAGCGTTAAAAATCCCTCCTAACCTCTCTTTAAAAAAGGGAGGAATTCCCCTCCTTTTAGGAGGGGTTAGGGGAGGTAAATATTCTAAAAAATTTAAAAACTATTCCGGCATATTCAGCCAATGTGGACCTAAGGGTAACTCCGGTAATTCAAACTGCGCCGGATAGTCAGCATGAATAAAATACAAACCATCTGCTGGTGCAGTCACGCCTGCGGCTTTACGATCTTCGGCAGCGAAAATAGTATCAATATGATCGGCAGCGTACATACCCTGACCAATTTCCAGTAAACAGCCCATGATATTGCGCACCATATGGTGCAGAAAGCCATCGGCTTGAATATCCAATACCAGATATTGACCATGCTGAATCAGGTGGCAATGGCTGACATGACGAACGGGCTGATTGGACTGACAGGCTGCGGCGCGGAAGCTTTCAAAGTTATGCGTGCCTTCAAACTTTTTCGCGGCGTATATCATCTGTTCAACATCAAGCGGTGCATAGACATGGGTGACCTGTTTATGCAGCAATGCCGGGCGTACAGGGTGGTTGTAGACCACATAGCGATAGCGGCGCGCCTGTGCCTTAAAACGGGCATGGAAGCTGTGATCCATTTCTTTGATCCACTGGATCGAGATGTCTTTAGGGAGTTGGCTATTGCAGCCCATCAGCCAGCCACGTTCAGAACGCACGGCATCAGTATCAAAATGTGCCACCATGTTGGTCGCATGTACCCCGGCATCCGTGCGGCCGGCACCCTGTAGGCTAATCGGTTGATCGGCAACTCGGCTCAGGACCCTTTCAATGGTTTCCTGTACGCTTGCAACTCCCGGCTGTTGAGTCTGCCATCCCCGATAATGCATCCCACAAAACTCAATTCCCACCGCAAAACGCTGCATAATGACCTCAAACCTTATTGATCGTACCAATGACGATGCCATTGCTCTACAGTGTCGTATTGTAAATACATTTTCAGGGCTTTTGCATACAGATCCGCATGTCCATAACTTTCATTCAGCAAAATTTTGCAGTGATTGACCCATTCGGCAATAGCATAGCGCTGATCCGTCGCACCAAAAGGCACTTGGGTGGTCAAGACGGAAATGCAGCCCTGCTCATAGAGTTGATCAATGAGCGCAATCATGGTGTCATTGACCGCCAGGTTGCCAGTGCCAAAACCTTGCAAAAATAGAAAATGCGGTGGTCGAGCCAAGAGGTTGTTCAAGTTATTCAGCTGCTGAGCCAGATCAATCGGCTGCATCATGATGCTCATGCAGTTGAATTCAGCCGCTTTCGCAATATCTTCTACCTTGACCTGATAACACGGTTGATGGGTCTGGATTGCGATATTGGCCTCAAGACCTGCAAAGGCATTTAACTCGGTAGTATGCTGTTTCAGTGCAGTTTGCGCATGTAGCAGCTGATGATGGAATGCCAGATAGACTCCGGCGCTACAGGTGCTGACCGAATCTAATGCAAATTTCAGGTTATCCAGGGCATCGCTAAATTCACGCTGTTCATTGTCTTGAGCATTCAGCAACGGATATTGGCTACCGGTCAGTACCACATGCGCTGAGTTTCCAATAAAATGTGCCAGTACTGCACTGGCATAACTCAGCGTATCTGTACCGTGAATAATCACAAAATGCTGGATCTGCCGCGATTGCAATTGCTGAATAAATTGCACCAGTTGCAACCAGTCGGTTGCTGTACAGGCACTACTGTCCTTAATGGCGGGTGCATGATGGCATTCGATAAAATACTGCTCTGCAAGTATCTGTTCGAGTTTTGGAAGAAATAAATCAGCAGGCATCGGTGCAAGAGGGTCTCCCACACAGCCGAATGTACCGCCCATATAAATTAATGCAATATTTTTTATCATAAAAAAAGCAGCCAATTATTGACTGCTTTAGTGTAAATCGAAATGCATCAAGATGCGATTTGATTCAGTAATTGCTCGGCTCGCTGTTGTTGCTCAGGAGTATATTCAGCTTCTCGCTCTGAAATGACTTCACGGGCAGCGGCATAGGCACCGAGTTGAATATATTGCTGGGCAAGATCAAGATTGAGACTTGCTTCATTAACATCCAGTAATTCCGGGAAAGATTGCACCAGAGGATCATGTTGATTGATCGCTGTCTGAGCTGGCGTAGTAGGTGCTTCTGGCGTGGTTTCCAAATGATCTAATTTGAAATCCATTCCGGATAGATTGGTTTGTACAACCGGCTCTGCCACAGGTGCTGCAGCTGTTAAACTGGACAGATCAAACTCAGTCGCTGGCACAGCCGTTTTTTCAGCTGCTGGTACAGGTGTGTCAAGTGAGAATGAAAAATCTAGAGGCTTGATTTCCTCACTCACAGTTGGCGCTGTTTCTACTGGAGCAGGCTGTTCCAAATCCAGTTTAAAGTCTAAGACAGGTGCCGTTTCTGTTACTGCTGTAGTTTGAATATCTGTAGATGTATCCTTAAATTCAAAATCTACAGAAGGAGCAGCAGGTACAGGAGCCTCTTCAGCTTTTGGTGTTTCTACTTGGGTAGTCTTTGGTTCAAAATTAAATTCAAGTGGCTGAATATCTGCTACAGGTTCTGCAACAGGGGCCAGCTTGCTTGATTGAAAGTCCTGCTGCAATTGTTCAAATACCAGTTCATTTGAAGGAGTCGGTGCAACCAGATCGGCAAAAGCATCCGAAGTTGAAGCAGCTTCTTGCGCAGAAGAAGTTTTAGGCTGGGCACTTGGAAAATCAATGGTATCTTGTACAGCAGATGAAGATTTTTCGAATTCACGCTGTTTTGCTTCAGCTTGTGCCAGAATCTCATCTAAATGCAAAGAACGGATATGGTTGAGCAGCTGTGAAATTGCAAATTCATCTTTTTGTAAGATATGAATATCTAATAACAGCAGATAAAGCTCATGCTGGGAATTATCCCGATTCAGTGCCTGGTTAATCTGTGCTTCGGCCGCAAAAAAATTACGCTCTTGAATCAGGCCTTCAATTTTCTTGCGTGTGTCTGCTGATAATGGCGTTGCTGATTTTTTTGTGACCCCGACTGGCTCCACCACTTTGGTTCTTTGTGGGGCAGCTTTTGAAGCAGAGCCAGTTTTTTTCGCTTTTACCGTTTTAGTTTTTGCTTTATCTGATTCTTGAGCATCTTGTCGTTTTTTAAAGACAATTAATACGATGATCAATATCACTAATGGAATCACATAAATCAGCATGTTTTACCCCTTGGGGATAGAGTAGTTTAAATTCGCCTATCCCAATAAATCGTCATGTGTAACTTTTTAATTAATTGGCTTCTTATCTGCTTGTTGGGCTTTGAGCTGTTGTTGTAGCTGGGCCAGACGCGCATTTAATAACTGAATTCTGTGATCCTTCTGATTGAGTGCCAATTCTAATTCAGTCACGTTTCTCTGTAATTTAACGGTTTTTTCTCGGGCTGTCATAACTTTTAATGACAATTCCTTTGATGTTTGATTGCGTTCTGTGTTCTGGTTTGCAGAAACTTGCCCAGAATCGTGCTGGTTCTCAGCCACCAGGCTCATTTCTGCCTGATTCAAACGGTATTTTGTTTTGCCAGCAGGCTTAGACGGTAGCTCGGTTTGCTTTGCTGCAGTGACTTTAATGGGCGCAGGTGCAGGATGAGTCGTATTTAAGTTCAATGCAGCACCCTTGCGTAGACGATCGGCATTTCCTCCGATAAAGGCATGCTCATTGTCTTTTTTGATTTGCTGCATGACTTCATTGACCGGGCGCTGCTGCTGTTGAGCAATTCGTGAGGCAATTCCCCACAGTGACTCATTGGATTGAACTACATAAGTAGGTTGAGTCTGATTCAGAGTTGCTTTGACTGGTGAAGCTTTTGTAGTAACTGGAGCTGGAGTTTTCACCGGATTAGCTGATCCAGTTGATTTTCTGGCTTGTTCCTCAGCAAATTTTTTCACCAATGGATCACTGGAAGCAGTTTGATGATCAGAATGGGACTCTACAGCTTTCTGCATATTTGCTTTATTTGGTGCTGATGCACTTTGATTTGCTGGTATCGTACTGGTTGGTTTGTTTGTAGTCGAGGCTGCTGCAGGAGCCGGCGATGCAAGAGTTGCTTGTGAGGTCTTTACTGAATCTGAAAGCGCCGCTGCAGTTTTAACTGGGGCTTGAATATCGGGTGCAGTTACAGCCTCGCTTTTAAGCACAGGCGCAATCGCTTGCGCCTGAATCGCTGGACTTGATGTCATTACAGCTGGTGCAAATGCAGTTTTAGGAATGGAAATATTCGATAATACAGGTGGTGCTGTGCGTTGCAATGCCAATGGCTTTTCTAAAACCGGTGGCTTATTTGAGGCAGCGGAAGCTGCTGTACTGTAATGGCTACTTACGGGTAAGTTGAGTGCAATATCTTTTTCACTGACGACGACAACTGGTGCAAGCGGGCGTTCATTCTGTTTGAGACTAGCTTTTAATAAATCAGTTTTAGCTTGTAAGGGCGTACGGATATGTTGCAGACGTGCAGCATTGCCTTCCTTGATTTTGACAATAATATTCAGCTCGCGCTCTGTCATGGGGCGAGAAGAAGTAATAGTAATAACCCCGGTGCCATTATTGCTGCGCCGAGTAAAAAAGTTCAGATGACCAGGTGGCTGATGCGATGCACCTATCGAGAGTAAATCTTCAGGTGAAGCCAGACTGACTTCAATCGGCAAATTGATATCAGACTGCCGAAAAGTCATTTCTGCGTAGAGTAATTCCCCTGGGGCAGACTGAATCTGAACCGGATCTACATTAATCGCATAAATATTTTGTGAAGCGACAATGGCTAAAATGGCAAGCTTTAATTTGTTATATACAGTCATCTTAATCGTGAGCTCAGTCATTATCGCATAGCGAAAATTATAGATTAACGGGATGTTTGTTTTTTGTAAAATACTTACGCAATAGTTACATAAAAAAGCCGATCAATAAAGATCGGCTTTTGGCTTTATATCCAAAGGATATTAGGCATTTTTATAATCAATCAGAATACGCAGCATACGGCGTAACGGCTCAGCGGCACCCCAAAGCAACTGGTCACCTACAGTGAATGCACCCAGATATTCTTTACCCATGTTCAGCTTGCGCAGACGGCCTACTGGAACGCTTAAAGTACCTGTTACAGCAACAGGCGTCAGATCAGTCATCGATGCTTCACGAGTATTTGGAACCACTTTAGACCAGTCATTGGCACGTGCAATGATGTCTTCGATTTCATCCAAAGGTACATCTTTTTTCAATTTCAGGGTTAATGCCTGAGAGTGACAACGCATGGCACCAATACGCACACAGTGACCATCAATCGGTACGATCTGCTGATTGCCCAGAATCTTGTTGGTTTCAACCTGACCTTTCCATTCTTCTTTCGACTGGCCGCTTTCCAGCTGCTTGTCGATATAAGGAATGAGTGAGCCAGCCAAAGGAACGCCAAAGTTTGCAGACGGGAAGCCTTCACCACGTTGTAATTCAGCAATTCTAGAGTCGATATCCAGAATTGGAGAACGCGGATCATCTAGCAACTCTTTGGTATTGTTATATAAATAACCCATACCATTGATCAGTTCACGCATGTTCTGTGCGCCTGCACCTGAAGCGGCCTGATAGGTCATTGAAGTTGCCCATTCCACCAGATTGTTCTGGAACAGACCGCCCAAGCCCATCAGCATCAAGGAAACTGTGCAATTACCGCCGACAAAAGTCTTGGTGCCTTTGACCAGACCGTCTTTGATCACATGCATGTTCACCGGATCAAGTACGATGATGGCTTCATCATCCATACGTAAGGTCGATGCTGCATCAATCCAGTAACCGTTCCAGCCTTCAGCTTTCAGTTTCGGGAAAACTTCAGAGGTATATTCGCCACCTTGACAGGTAATAATGACATCCATTTGCTTCAGACTGTTAATGTCTGATGCATCCATAAGTGCTGGGGCGGTCTTACCGCCAAATGCCGGCGCTTCACCGCCTGCATTACTGGTAGAGAAATAGAATGGCTCAAAATGAGCAAAATCATTCTCTTCAACCATACGTTGCATAAGGACGGAACCAACCATCCCGCGCCAACCGACCAGACCTACTTTCATGTCACTTTGCCTCGGTGCGTTAAAAAATCAAAAGGGATTCGAGTGTACCAAAAAGGGACTCAACTGCAAGAGCTACACAATCAAAACATCAATATTCTTGAGAGAAATATCTGCTTTATGATACATACAAAATTGATAACGTCATTTTTCTTTTAGAAAAAATAATAACTTAATTAAGAGCGCAGTTTATGATATGGGTTATCCAAATTCTGGCAATCATTGTCATTTGGTTAAGTTTTTGGTCACTGATACCACGCGATGAATGGTGGATTCGGGGTGCGGATTTTCCACGCTTACAAATTCTGGTATTGGGCTTTATCGCCTTTATTCTTTTTCTCCTGGTTGATCATCCCTGGAACTGGTTGAATCAGCTGCTTTTTATCGGTCTGATGGCAGCTTTGGCCTATCAGTTGAAAATGGTATTGCCCTATACCTTTATCTGGAAAAAACAGGTCAAGCAGGTCAAGCATGATCAGCTGGATCCGCAACGTCAGATTTCCCTGGTCGTTTCCAATGTACTTACTACCAATACCAAATATCATTTACTGATCGAGCAGATCCAGATTCATCAGCCAGATCTGGTTTTGACTCTGGAAACCGATCAAAACTGGCAAAATGCACTCTCGGTGATTGAAGCTGATTATCCTTATCGCGTGCCTGTGCCTTTGGATAATCTGTATGGCATGCATCTATATAGCAAGCTCGAACTGAGTGAAACTGAGGTTAAATTTATTCTGAGTGATGAAATTCCCTCCATTCATACCACGGTGATTTTACGCTCAGGACAACCGGTACAGCTCTACTGTCTGCATCCCAAACCACCCAGTCCGATCGAGGCCAAGGATTCTACCTTGCGTGATGCTGAACTGCTGATTGTCGGTGATCAGATTAAAGATCTGGATGAAAGCTGTATCGTCATGGGCGATCTGAATGACGTGGCCTGGTCACGTACCACACGCCTGTTTCAACGCATTAGTGGGCTGCTGGATCCGCGGGTAGGACGTCATTATGTGAATACTTTTCACGCAGATTATCCTTTTTTCCGCTGGTCGCTGGATCACGTCTTTCATAGTACCGATTTTGCCTTGGTACACATGGAGCGTTTACCGCATGTAGGTTCTGACCATTTTCCGGTCTTTCTGGTATTACAAACCGGTCGGGTATTCGAGCATATTCAGGAAGAATTAGAACAAACTGATAAAGATGAGCAGGAAGCACAAAAAGCCATTGAAGAGGGCATTCAGAAAGCAGAGAAAGAGGAAAAAATAGTCACTGATGAAGTTGCCCTGGCTTATAAAGAAGGGGGCAAAATCTCATAGGTTTTTAGAAGAAAAGTGTACGATATTGCTTACAACAGTTTACGCTTCTTGCGAATGGGCAGGGGTTGGGAATCTGGGTATTCTAGGTTTATCAGCACAGGGAGTCGAGAAAGGATATTCTCATAAGGAAGACGAAGCTGAATGAAAACATCATGGATATGATGCTGAAAGGGAAATCACAAAAAAGCAGAACGAATTATAATATGTGAAAGCACAACCTCATTAACCCGAGTTTTACAGGATGTAGAGCTCGGGTTAAATTATTTCAATTACTTAAACATGATTTTAAGCTATAGCCCTTCAAATTCCGTGATCAAATCGATTTAGTAAATTGATTTATAACCTTCAGGGCGAGTCTTAAAACGGCGGTGGAACCACATATATTGGGTCGGTGCGATGCGCAACTGCTGCTCAATCACCCGGTTCACGCGAGTGGCATCTTCAACTTCATTCTCACTAGGGAAGTTTTCCAGTGCCGGTTCAATGAGCACATGGTAGCGCGGATTGTTAATATCGCCATGACGGTAGAAATATAAAGGAATTGCAGCCGCTTTGGTCATTTTCAGTAAACGGCGATGTGCGGTTACAGTCGCCGCAGGCACGCCAAAAAAAGGTGCCATCACGCCTTGTTTTAAACCATAATCCTGATCCGGACTGTACCAGATCGCATGGCCATTTTTCAGGTTACGTACCAGACCGCGCATATCATCATGGTCAATCTGATTGGCATAAATTGTGGCGCGACAACGGTAAATCAGCATGTCCAAAAGTGGATTATTCTGCGGACGATAGACCACATCCGGTTCAAAATATTGTGCGCAAAGATAACCACCCGCATCGAGCAAAGTTGAATGCGTGCCTAATAACAGCATGCCTTGGCCTGCGGCTTGTGCCTTCTGAATATGTTCCAAGCCTTCAATACTGACGCGGCCCTGAAACCATTTCGGACTGTACCAGGCATTCAGCGTCTCAAACACCCCCAGCATTTGATCGATAAATACCTGACGGGCATTGTCCTGTACCTGCTTTTCAGACCATTCGGGAAAGCAGACTTCTAGATTACGCAGCGTGGTTTCACGGCGTGATTTCAAGTATTTAAAAGAAAGGTGGCCCAGCAGGGACGCCAGACGATGCTGAATGGCCCAAGGTAAGATCGCCAGAATCATCAGGAAAATAATGCCTAGCCATTTGCCCCAATATTGAGGTAACAGGAATGACCATTGAAATTCACCGGGTTGATATGCAGGCTGAGTACTCATAAAACAATTTAGGGCCAAAAGATTAAATGCAGTCTAACAGAGAAGATTATTGAAATAAAAAAGCATCTGTACGAATACAGATGCTTTAGTAAAAGCTCGGGGAATATTTAGCCGTTACTTAGGTTGTCCAGTTCTTCCCAACGCTCTAATTTTTCCAGTAACAGCTCATCAATTTCGGATAAGCGTTTAGACAGTTTCAGTGCTTTATCGGAATCAGTCACAAATAAAGAGCCATCAGCCAGTTGTGCATTGATCTCGACCTGCTCTTTTTCTAGCGCTTCCATCTCAGCTGGAAGCTGTTCGAGTGCACGCTGGTCCTTGTAGCTAAGCTTAACTTTCTTGGCAGCGACCGGTGCCGCCTCAGCTTCTGCTTTGGCCATGGCTTTTTTCACGGCACTTTTTTGGTCAACCACGGTTTGATCCGGGCGCTGTTCAAGATAATCCTGATAACCGCCGACATATTCGTCGATATTGCCCTTACCATCAAAGACCCAAGTGGATGTTACCACGTTGTCCATAAAGGCACGGTCATGCGAGATCAACAGCAGGGTGCCTTTGTAGCCGCCCAGCATTTCTTCCAGTAACTCTAAAGTCACCATATCCAGGTCGTTGGTTGGCTCATCCATCACAATCAGGTTCGATGGTTTCAGCAAAAGTTTCGCCAGCAAGATACGATTGCGTTCACCACCCGACAAAGCTTTGACTGGTGTACGGGCACGTTCTGGCGAAAACAGGAAATCTTGTAAATAACTATAGATATGACGACGGTTACCATTCACATCCACGTGGTCAGAACCTTCTGAGACGTTATCTTTAACAGATTTTTCCAGATCCAGCGCATTACGGAGCTGGTCGAAATAGGCCACTTCTAACTGCGTACCGGTCTTCACCGTACCGCCATGTTCTAGCTCGCCCAGAATGGCTTTAATGAGGGTAGTTTTACCGACACCGTTATCACCGACCAGACCGATACGGTCGCCACGGAGGACCAGTGCAGAGAAGTTGTTGATGATCGGTGCATTGTCACCGAATTTCACACTCAGGTTCTCAATTTCAAACACCAGTTTGCCTGAGCGGTTGGCATCCTGAGTCGCCATCGTCACTTTACCTTGTTGCGAACGACGTGCTCTAGATTCTTCACGTAATGCTTTTAGGGCACGGACACGACCTTCGTTACGGGTACGACGGGCTTTAATCCCTTGACGGATCCAGACTTCTTCCTCAGCCAGCTTTTTATCGAACAGCGCATTTTGCTTTTCTTCAGCTTCCATTTGCTGGGCTTTCAGGTCTAGATAACGTGAATAGTTACCTTCATAACTACGCAGTTGACCACGATCCAGCTCAACAATACGGGTGGCAATGCTGTCGACAAAGGCACGGTCATGCGAAATGAACAGCAGGGTCAAATTGTTTTGATCGAGCAGGAATTTTTCCAGCCATTCGATACTTTCAACATCTAAATGGTTCGTCGGTTCGTCGAGTAACAGCACATCAGGTTGGGTAAGTAAAGCACGTGCCAGCAAGACACGACGTTTACGACCACCAGACAAATCGGCAAGATCTGCATCCGGGTCCAGACCCATTTTGCTTAAAATCGAATTGACCTTGGTTTCCAGCGCCCAGCCATCCAGCTGATCCATTTTGTGTTGCAGGTTGCCCATACGATCACAGGCGTCCATGTCACCGAGTACACAGGCTTCACTGGCAGCATGATAAGCACGCAAAACTTCCGATGCTTCACCGGCACCATCTGCCACGATATCAGCCACTTTACCTGAATCCATCGGTACATCTTGCGCCAGCATGGAAATAGTAATGCCGTTTTGTAATGAAACTTCGCCGTTGTCAGGCAGTAAACTTCCTTCAATCAGCTTAAGTAAGGTAGACTTACCCTCACCATTACGGCCAATCAAACACACTCGTTCGCCGCGTTCCAAGTTAAAATTCGCGCCGTCGAGCAGGGCGGGTCCACCAAACGCAAGTTGGACATCCCTAAGGGTAATATAGGCCATAATGTTTCCTGAAATCCCCAATGAGGACTTTAAATGACTAAACAACAAAATCTAAATGATCAGGCGTCATTTTCCGCACCCATTGAAGATTTGCAAGTGCGAATTGCATTTTTAGACGATTTAGTTGAACAGTTGAATGATCAGGTGGCCAAACAGACCCTGGAAATTGCTGATCTGAAAAAGCAAATGACGCTGTTATATCAACGTGTTGAGTCTTCAGATCTGTCTGAAGGCATAGCAGAATTTGATCCGGTTGCAGACCGACCACCGCATTATTAATTTGCAACCAATGATTTAATCAACAATAACCCTTAGCTGATCTAAGGGTTTTTTATTGAAAAATAAAAATGAGTCAATCTATAAGATGATAAAAAGAGAAGTATTTTTGTTTTGAATGGGCTTTTAAATTGCCTTAAACACGCATATAAAAGTAATAAAGTGCAACGCGATGATCAAGTGCAAAAGAATTTTCCTGTTGAAAACAAACATTCGCGCTTGCAAACAGATTTCTTGCCGGCATTTCATAAAATGCAGTTTGGCCCTCTGCCGAAACAGGGCTGCACCCATTCAGCCATAAAATTATTTGACCTTTCACTCACTTCCTACTCTAATACCGGCTCTCAGGTACATTCCGGAATTGCGTCCCATGCACCCAAAAGTTGTTCTACTCGACCTCGAAAATAATTTCCCTACAGCCAAGTTAATGCGTGAGATTGTGGCGCATTATTCGACTTTATATCTGTTTAGCTGTGCCGGAAAATTTGAATTCTCCTTAGAGGATTTAACCGAGCTTGCCGGCTGGATTAGCAGTGGTCAGGTGGTGGTACTGGACACGCCTGAATCGCCACAAAAAGAATATGAATATGCGGTCATTGTCGGTCAGCTTATGGCGCTACTGGAGCCGGAAACCGAGGTTGAATTGATCTCGGCGATGGACAGCTGCGAGATGTTGCAGCAGATGCTGCAAGCTTCTGATATTCCGTGTCACCTAATTCAGATTCAGCCTGATGAGACAAATATTCCAACCGATCAACCTAAAAATCATCTTCCGAGTCTGGATACCATCAAGAACAAACCTGCCTTGCAACTGGTGAAAAAATACTGTGATGCGTTAGGGAAAATGAGCGGCAAACCGAATACGGTGGAAACCCTAAAAAACTCAGTGGCGAATATTCTGCAAGTGATGCCGGTAAAAGCTCAGCATGTGGTCGGCATGTTGATTAACCTGAAAATCGTCAAACGCTATGATGAGCAAATCAGCTTCCGCAAAAAAGTTTTGAAACAATGGCTGCAACTCAATCTGGATGAACAAAGCCCGGTTGAAAATCCAAAACTGGATCAGGTCATTTCCCAACTGAAGGCAGAAGAAGCTCCAGTTGAATCTGAAATACTCAAGTCACCAATCCAGTCGGCACAGCAAGACCTGTTCAAGAACTTTGGCCGGATCGATCCGGTACAACTGGAAGTGGCGCGTAAACTGCGTGAATTGCAGGGCGATAAACCCAAAGACATTTATGAGCTGCGTGATTTACTGGAACAGTTATTTCCAAAATCGGACATCCGCTTGCTGCTGAAGGAGTTGATCGAGAAAGGTTATATTTACTGGAATGGTCACGAAATTTTATATAGTCATGAAATGTTCCTGAATTAATTTTATCGTGCAAACTTGCGTTTTATATTGTGCTTATGCAACTCTAATAATAGAACATAAAGGTTGAACTATGGAAAACACTGGAATCTGGGTGACGGTGGTCATCATCATTTTCGTCATAGGGTCGATTTTCGGGTTGCGCGTGAGCCCCCGAGAAAAAGCCTTGGGCCTGATGCGTGACAAAGCCCGTAAAATGGGTTTGCATCCACGTCTGGTGGTGGCACCGGACTGGACCAAAATCCCGAAGGCGACTGAAAGTCGTGCCAGTATGGTCGCGTACTACAGTGTGCTGATGCCAGATGCGCGTTTGCCCTTGATGCGCGCCCGTGTTGTCGATAATAAACTCGAAATCGTGCAGGGTGATGAGAAATTTAAAGATTTTCCCATTGCATTAAAAGGCATTTATGCTATTGATATGCAGGCCAACTGTGTCGGCATGTACTGGGATGAAGAAGCTGATTTAAGAGCGACCCAACTCGACGACATCAAAGCACTGTTACACGCTTTGGCTGAACTTTAATTTAGAAATAAACAGGATTAACGGTTAATTATGGCGAACGCTCCTCGGTCCACATCAAAAAGCAGCACAGCGAAGTCTCCCGACGCTGGAAGCAAGCGTGCCCTAGTGATTGTGGAGTCGCCTGCAAAAGCGAAAACAATCAATAAGTACCTTGGTCCGAACTACATCGTAAAATCATCGGTGGGTCATGTGCGTGACTTACCGACTGGCGGTTCTGCAAAATCGACAGAGAAAAAACCAGCGACACGTACCAAACTGACGGATGCAGAAAAAGCTGAAAAATCACAGAATGCGTTGATTAACCGCATGGGTGTCGATCCGGAACATGACTGGAAAGCCAAATACGAAGTCCTTCCTGGCAAAGAACATGTGGTTGCCGAACTGAAAAAACTGGCATCGCAAGTCGATGAAGTCTATCTGGCAACGGATATGGACAGGGAAGGAGAGGCGATTGCCTGGCATTTAAAAGAAGTCATCGGCGGTGATGATTCGCGTTATCAGCGTGTGGTCTTTAATGAAATTACCAAAAATGCGATTCAGGATGCCTTTAAGCATCCGTCACGTCTGGATACCAATAAAGTCAATGCGCAGCAGGCACGCCGTTTCCTGGATCGTGTCGTGGGCTTTATGATTTCGCCATTGCTTTGGGAAAAGATTGCGCGTGGTCTGTCAGCCGGTCGTGTACAGTCGGTTGCGGTGAAGCTAGTGGTCGAGCGTGAACGTGAAATTCGTGCCTTCATTCCTGAAGAATACTGGCAAGTGTTTGCCGATACCAAATCGAAAAAAGATGATATTCGTCTCGAAGCGGTCAAGCAAAATGGCAAGACGCTCAAGCTACGCAATAAAGCCGAAACTGATGCCTTATTAAACCTGATCAAAGATGCTGATTATACGGTTTCTGCACGTGAAGATAAGCCAACCAAGGTTAATCCAAGTGCGCCGTATATCACGTCAACGCTACAACAGGCAGCCAGTACCCGTCTCGGTTTTTCTGTGAAGAAAACCATGATGCTGGCGCAGCGCCTGTATGAAGCCGGTTTCATTACCTATATGCGTACCGACTCGACATTCTTGAGTGATGATGCGGTGAATATGGTGCGTGGCCATATCGAATCGGAGTTTGGCGAGAAATATTTGCCTGCCAAGCCGAACCGTTATGGCAATAAAGCCGGTGCGCAAGAAGCGCATGAAGCCATTCGTCCATCTATGGTTGGCTTAAAAGGCGACAGCCTAGTGGGTGTTGAGCGTGATGCACAGCGCCTCTATGACTTGATCTGGCGCCAGTTTGTTGCCTGTCAGATGACTCCGGCAGAATATTTGTCTTCTACCATTTTAGTGGATGCCAATGGCGTGGAACTGAAAGCTAAAGGCCGTACCTTGGTCTTTGATGGCTTTACTCGCGTGCGTGGTGCCAATAAAGCCGATGACGATATTTTATTGCCTGCGGTCAAAGTCGGTGAAGTGCTTAAACTTGAGAGACTTGATCCATCTCAACATTTCACCAAGCCACCGGCACGTTTTACTGAAGCCTCACTGGTGAAAGAACTCGAGAAAAAAGGCATTGGCCGTCCATCGACCTATGCTGCGATTATCTCGACCATTCAGGATCGTGGTTATGTGAAACTGGATAACCGTCGTCTCTATGCCGAGAAGATGGGTGAGATCGTTACCGATCGTCTGGATGAAAATTTTAGTAATCTGATGAACTATGCCTTTACCGCAGATCTTGAAGGTCAGCTGGATAAGGTAGCAGATGGTGAGCGTAACTGGAAAGAGCTATTAGACAGCTTCTATGGCGATTTTAAACAACGTTTGACTACAGCGCAGGGTGAAAACGGAATGCGCCGTAATCAGCCTGTAGAAGTGGATGCGGTACACTGTAAAGAATGTGACCGTCCAATGCAGATCCGTACCGGAACCACAGGTGTATTCTTGGGTTGTTCAGGCTATAACTTGCCGCCGAAAGAGCGTTGTAAGGGAACCTTGAACCTGACACCAGTTGAGTCTCTGGCTGCATTGTCTGATGATGAGGCTGCGGAAACTGCTGACCTGATGTCGAAGAAGCGTTGTCCGATCTGTGAAACTGCCATGGACAGCTATGTGATTGATGGCGGTCGTAAACTCCATATCTGTGGGAATAACCCGGACTGTAGTGGTTTTGAACTTGAAGAAGGCGAGTTCAAAATTAAAGGCTATGATGGCCCAAGCATTCCATGCGACAAGTGTGATGGCGAAATGCAGCTGAAGACAGGCCGTTTTGGTCCTTACTTTGCCTGTACCAGCTGTGACAATACCCGTAAAGTCTTAAAGAGCGGTCAGCCTGCACCTCCACGTGTGGATCCGATCAAGATGGAACATTTACGTTCTGCCAAGCATGACGATTTCTTTGTACTGCGTGACGGTGCAGCCGGTTTATTCCTGGCGGCGAGCAAGTTCCCGAAAGTGCGTGAAACCCGTGCACCGAAAGTGGCCGAGATTCGTTCTGTTGCTGATCAGCTTGATCCAAAGTATCAGTTTATCTTGCAGGCACCTGATGTGGACCCGGAAGGGAATCCAACTCTGGTAAAATTTAGCCGTAAGAACCAGTCACAATATATTGGTTCGGAAACTGCAGAAGGCAAGCAAACCAAATGGTCTCTGGTTTATCAGGACGGAAAATGGGTTGAAGCCTAAACTCTAAGATTCAAAAAAATGCTGACGAAAGTCGGCATTTTTTATGTCAGAATCATGTATATAAAAAATTAAAAATAATATCTTGGGGTGGATGTGGATATTCAGACAAAAAAGTTCGCTGTATTAATCGATGCGGATAATTCTTCTATCAACGCGATTTCATCGGTATTGGAGGAAGTTGCGAAATATGGAATTGCCAGTGTCAAACGTGTGTATGGGGACTGGAGCAGCGAAACTTTAAAGAAATGGCGAGATGTACTCCTTCCTCATGCCATCACTCCGGTACAACAATTCGCTTATACCAAGGGTAAAGATGCGACGGATATGATCCTGATCATTGATGCTATGGATTTACTTTATGCAGGCGCATTAGATGGATTTTGTATCGTATCCAGCGATAGCGATTTCACGCCCTTAGCTTCACGTATTCGTGAAAATGGTCTAACAGTGTATGGCTTTGGCAAAAAAGCTACGCCTGAAGCATTTAAGAAAGCCTGTGACAAGTTCATTTATATCGAAAACTTACTTGTAGATAGTGAAATTAAAAATAATGAGGATGGTGAAGAAACAGGATCAATAGATAAAAAAGTTTCGGAGATTATCAAGACTAATGGACAAAAAACTATATCTGCGCAAAAGGAAATTCAGTTACCTGAAGGGATGGATCGAGCTACGCTTAACTTAATTTATAAAGCTGTAAAAGATAATGCCGATGATAATGGATGGGCGAATTTAGGGATGGTCGGGCAGTATATCAGTGCAGTAAAGCCTGATTTTGACTCTCGTAACTATGGTAGAGCCAAATTGTCAGGATTAATAAAAACTTTAAATTTATTTGAAACAAAAATAGAAATGAGTCAGATGTATTTAAGAAAAATGAAAAAGCAGAGTGTGTAATCGATATGTGGAAAAAGATTCGGATTCTGATTTTATTAATCATCTTATTAATTGTCGCAGTCAATGCCTATCGTGATCAAAACCAGAACTGGTCAAAGCCGATTATTGTGTTGCTGCATCCGATTAATGCCGATGGATTGCCGACCACACAGCAATATATCCAGCAACTGTCGAGGCAGGACTTGAATGGAGCACGGGAATATCTGGAAAAAGCAGCTCAGCAGTATCGCGGACAGCCAACTTATTTTTATTTTAATTTAGGTCGTGAGCTGCAAGTTCTACCACCCAAAGTCCCTGAGCAAGCCTCGCTCATCGATACAGTTCTATGGAGTTTAAAATTCCGGTTCTATGCTTGGAAACAACGACAGAGTTCAGATCCTTCAGCCAATGTGACTTTATTTTTAAATTACTATGATCCTGTGCAGACCAAGCAATTGAAACATTCAACTGCTTTGCAAAAAGGCCGAATTGGTTCGGTAAATCTATTTGCATCCAAGCAACAGACTGAACAGAATAAAATTGTCTTGGTTCATGAGTTGCTGCATGCCTTTGGTGCTTCAGATAAATATGATTTGGCCACAGGCCAACCGATTTATCCACTGGGTTATGCATTTCCAGATCAACAACCCTTATTTCCGCAGGCCAAAGCGGAGCTGATGGCAGGATATATCCCGGTGTCTCAAACCACCAGTAAAATGCCAGAATCTTTAAATCAAACTTTGATTAATGAGATAACTGCAATTGAACTGGGCTGGAAATAAAGACTTGTGGATAGTGCTGGATTTATCCACAATTTAGACTTCATTTGTGGATAAAAGATCACACCATGCCGCTCACCTTTGTGCTTGCTCCCGACTCGTTTAAAGAAAGCATGTCTGCTGCACAGGCTTCTCAGGCCATGCAACGCGGTATTCAGAACGTCATTCCGGATGCCCACATTATTCATGTGCCAATGGCTGATGGTGGTGAAGGCACGGTCGATGCACTGATTTCAAGTTTAAAGGGGCAAAGTATTGCATGTGACGTGACCGGGCCATTATCTGAGCAACGTATCCAGACCTATTGGGGGATGGTTGATGCAGGCCAGACTGCCGTGATTGAAATGGCCAAAGCCAATGGCATACATTTGCTTGCAGCAGAAAAGCGTAACCCGATGCTGACTACAACCTATGGCACAGGAGAAATGATCAAACGGGCGCTGGACTTGGGAGTGAAAAAAATCATTGTCGGTTTAGGTGGCAGTGTCACCAATGATGCGGGTGCGGGCATGGCGCAAGCATTGGGTGTGCGGTTTTTAAATCATGCGGGAGAGTCAATTCAGGTCTGTGGTGGAAACTTAGAACTGGTCAAATCAATGGATCTATCCGAACTGGATCCACGTTTAGCAGATACTGAAATACTCATTGCATCGGATGTCAATAATCCGTTGTGTGGGCCAAGTGGTGCCTCTTATATCTTTGGCCCACAGAAAGGGGCAATGCCTGAAATGGTCAAGCAACTGGATCAAAACTTTGGGTATTTTGCCGATGTAGTCGCTGGGCAGTTTGGCCGTGATTATCGTCATGTTGCAGGGGCTGGTGCTGCCGGTGGACTGGGTTTTGGTTTAATGGCATTCACTGCTGCCTCTATTCGGTCCGGGGTGGAACTGATGATTGAACAGGTTCAACTGAATGAGAAAATAGCGCAAGCAGATTATGTCCTGACCGGTGAAGGTAAAATTGATAGTCAAACATCTTTGGGCAAAACCCCTTTTGGGGTAGCACAGCTCGCCAGGCAATTTAATAAACCGGTAATCGCTTTTGCTGGTCTAATCGGTGAAGGAATTGAGGATCTGTTTGAGTCAGGATTTAGCCAGATTATTGGTATTAATCCACCAGATTGTCCTTTAGAAGAAGCCTTAAAAAATGCAGAAATGAACTTGGAGAAAGCTGTCGCTGAGATAGTTAAAAATCTTTTGACAGAGTGAAAGTATTTCTCTCTCCTGCAATCCAGCACGCTTTGTCATCAGGTAATACTAAATCAAAAAATAAAATTGGAGACAGTGTCAGGACAACTGAAAAGCCATAATTCTGGAAGCGATCTGCTAAACTATATACATCCACAAAATGATGAGTGAAAATGAGTTTAGCCACCCTGATTGATGAATTAAATCCCCAACAAAAGCAAGCAGCGATCACAGAAGCAAAACACAGTTTGGTGCTGGCCGGGGCAGGTTGTGGCAAAACCAAGACCATTGTGGCACGCGCAGCTTACTTGATTGATCAAGGCGTACCTGCCAACCAGATTC
The DNA here is from genome assembly GCF_013420255.1 of Acinetobacter sp. YH01021. Classification (GTDB taxonomy): domain Bacteria; phylum Pseudomonadota; class Gammaproteobacteria; order Pseudomonadales; family Moraxellaceae; genus Acinetobacter. The sequence goes on along the minus strand of NZ_VOYO01000007.1, from coordinate 49,938 downwards.
AGATTCTGACCTTTACCCGCCGTGCGGCCAGTGAAATTGTATCGCGTGTTGAACTGGCACTTGGTGAAGAAGCCAAGGGGCTGCGAGCCTCGACCTTTCATACCTTCTGTATGTATCTGCTGCGCCGTATTCCGAAAGCCTTTGGTCTGGAACAGTTTTCGATTATTGATCGTGATGACCAGCTGATGATGTTCCGCCTGATTCGCGGTCGTGATGACAAGAAAAATCCCAACCATCTGCCAAAACCGCAAGAGTTATGTGACCTGTATTCCTTTGCACGGAATACCCGGCAAAAACTCAGTCTGGCATTAGAAAAACAGATGCCGGAATATCTGGCTCTTAAAGACCAGATTGCCGAAATCATGAAAGAATATGAAGCACGTAAGCAGGCGCGAAGTTTTCTGGATTATGACGATATTCTGGCGATAGTTGCCACCGCATTGGCGCAGTCCGAAGGCTTGGTCGATTATGTCGCTTCCATTTGCCGGCATATGCTGGTCGATGAAATGCAGGATACCAATCCTTTGCAATGGGCTTTGCTGGATCCGTTAAAAGATCGGATCAGCCTATTTTGTGTCGGTGATGATGCGCAGTCAATTTACGGCTTTCGTGGTGCAGACTTTGAAAATATTCACCATTTCAAAGAACGTGTGCCAGATGCGCAAATTTTTAAATTAGAAAAAAACTACCGCTCAACCCAGGAAATTCTGGATCTGTCCAACTGGCTGCTCGATCAGTCTGAAATCAAATATGACAAACGTCTGGAAGCGTATCGCAGAGAAGGTGTTAAGCCGCGCATGCATATCTTCCCGAATGAGTTTGATGAAGCCAAATGGATTGCGATTGATATTAAAGAACGCCATTATCTGCAAGGCAGCAAATGGGGCGAGCATATGGTGCTGGTTCGTTCCAGCTTTGCTGCGCGGCACATTGAAGCGGCCTGTATTGCAGCCAATGTGCCGTATCGATTTATTGGTGGCATGAAGCTGCTGGAAACGGCGCATGTCAAAGATTTGCTCAGCATGCTGCGCGTGGTCGCCAATCCGCTGGATGATATTGCCTGGATGCGTTTCTTAACCCTGTGGAACGGTGTGGGTGATGTCGGTGCCAGCAAGCTGTCACAGCAACTATTGGCTGAACCTGAAATGGATCAGATTGCAAAGAAATTAGAGCAGTTTGGCAAGATACCGCTAGAAACCATTCTGATCATGCAGCAGATGAGTGTGCTCAAAGGTGAAGTGCAATCCTGTGTCAGTCTTGCGATTCAGGCGATTGAATCTCAGTTGGCAGAAAACTATAAAAAGGATTGGCCACGTCGCCAGAGTGATTTTGAACTGGTGAAACAGCTGGCCTCGAAGCATTCGCAGCTGAGTGAATTTTTAGAGGAATATGTGCTGGATCCGGTGTCAATTTCGGAAATCGAACGCCAGTCGGACCATGATGTGGTGACCTTGATTACCATTCACTCGGCAAAAGGCACCGAGCAAAATGTCTGTTATGTGGCCAATGTCACGCCGGGCAATTATCCGCATGCGCGTGCTCAAGGTGATTTTGATGATGTCGAAGAAGAGCGTCGTGTGCTGTATGTAGCGCTGACACGGGCAAAAAATGAATTAATTCTGACCAAACAGAACCTGAATCATTGGGCGCGGGAAACGGTCGATGAGCAGGGGCGTAAAGTCGAAAGTTATTTCCTGAATGATCTCACCCGGCATTTATGCACCACGGAAACCCATTACAAAACCCGGCAGCAAACTGTAAAAAGTGCCTTGATTGAACGCAAGTCGATTAATTTAGATTTTGGGATTGATCTCGATTAAACTATGGCAAAGTTGTTTCATGCAAAAAGTAGAGTAGGCGCGTGCTTTTTGATATTTTTTGCCTATCTTCTTAAGGTTGTAAGATGAAAATTTTAGTTCGTAATTTAGAACGTACTGTCACAGAAGCCGAATTACTGAAACTGTTCCAGGAATATGGCACAGTGGAGACCTGTACTTTGGTGCTTGATGCAGCAACAGGTAAATCAAAAGGTTTTGCTTTTGTAGAAATGCCACATGGCCGTGAAGCAGTCAAAGCCATTAAAGGCCTGAATACTTTACGCCTGCACGGACATGGGATCCGCGTGAAAGCCACAGAAGATAAGCCTCAGGCTTAAACTCAAAAAAGGAGCACTTGATAGGCTCCTTTTTTATGGCTGAAATTTATTATCGCTGTACTTAATTAGTGAGCTCAATGCTCTGAATTTCAATGCTGGATGGATTCAGTCTAAACATCTTTTGATTGCGAAATGCAGGCGAACCTTTTACTTTATAAAAGCCAAAATTTGTTTTAAACCTTAGGAAATCTCGATGACCCGTGTTGCTCGCTATCATGCGGACCGTACCAATCAAAAACTGTATTTCGCCCGTCTATCCTGCCAGCAAGCAGAGCAAACCGAACATGTACAACAGGCTCAGGCACAACGTGAAGCAACTGTGTTTCATTTGCATGGTGCTTTGTTAGCATTTTTACAGGAACTGGTGCGTTACTATCGCCTGAATGATCCTCATCCGACGCTAAAATCGATCGAAGAACTGATGGCGGCCAAAGGCCAGATTTCGCCAGAAGTGGCGGTATTGCAACATTTGTCCAAGAGCGGTTTCATTGCTGAACTGAAGCGCGCGTACCGTCTGTGCCAGTATGCGCCCGAACCAAGTACCCCAGAACCTGAAGACGAAACCTCCTCAAATCTCATCATTAAAGTCACACAGTCTCCACAAGCGTGGTTACCTGATACTGCTATATTGAGAGAGTGGCATCGTGACCTGACGCAATTAATTGATGGTTTTCGTAATGAGATGATTGAATTTTAATCGGATCGGCTGTACTTGAAATTGCAATTTTTAACCCTATATCAATTACTCTAATGATGCAAAGTGCACCCGGCGCTTTGCCACCATGTTGAACATGGAGGATATATGTCTATAGAACAGTTGAAAGATTTATTTGGTAATCAAGACGCGATTTTAGAACTCGTTCAACTTGAAGGTGGCGCGTTGGCTCTACGTAATGCAGGCTCACATAAACAGCCTTTGGTCATGATTCAGTTTAATGATGAGGTGAAAGCTTTACTTGGAGAGCAGACGCCCGTGATTGCGCAACAGATGATTCAGGCAGCACTCTATGGTTTGCTGGAACAGCAGGTCAATGAATGGCAGGCTGAAGTTGTGGATGAAGAACCAAAGTATATGAGTTAATCGTTGAAATTTATTTAGAAAGCACACTATCGGTGTGCTTTTTGAGTGTTATAGGTTATTAAATTAGGCAGATTTTAAGTATCACAAAACGTTCATTTAAAATGAAGATGAAGAAATCAGTATTTTAAAATTTAAGTCGTGAGCAGTCTGAAACCAGTGTATTAATAAAATCTTTGGCTCAGAGATATATTGATGTCCATAAAAAAAAGTTGCCAGATCCGGCAACTTTTTTTTATTCAGTGTTTATTCAAAGAAAAACTTTAATGAGAAGGCGTATGCTGATGCGCGATCTCAATCTGGTTCAAAATATGATTGCTCATATTTTTCGCCATTTCTTCTTTGGCATAATAAACCGCACCGACATTATCTCGACGAATGGCTTCCGCTTCTTCCTTGCTTTCTGCACAGACCAGTACCTGAATTTGTGGATTCAAGGTCTTGGCAATGTCGACAATTTTATGAATATCGATGATATCCATAGGGGAGATGACCAGTAAGCGTGCATGCTGAATATGTGCCTGAATCAGCACTCCAGCTTCAGTGGCTACACCAGACACTGCAGCAATGCCTTTTTCACGCAGATTTTCGACGATGTCACGGTTTTCTTCGGCAATCACCACCTTGATGTTTTCTTCCATCAATGAGCGGGTAATGCGACGACCGACCTCACCATGGCCAATAATGACCACTTGATCGCGCAGGTAATCCTGTGAGACTTCATCGGGTAACATCGCCAGAGGGTCACCACTGCGTTCCAGTAAGCGGGCCAGAGTCGAGCGTTCCCGAATCCATTTCTGTACCGGTTCAATCGCGGAAAAGATAAAGGAGTTAAGCGTAATCGAAATCAAGGCACCTGCCAAAATCAGGTTTTGACCTTCCAGCGAAAGCAGGTTAAGCGAAACACCGAGCGCAGCCAAAATAAAGGAGAATTCACCAATCTGTGCCAGAGAAGCGCCGACGGTCAAGGCGGTATTGATCGGATAGCGAAAGAACAGTACCAGTGCCATGGCTGCAATAGTTTTACCAATCATGATAATCCCGACCACTGCCAGTACATGTAAAGGCTGTTCCAGCAGGATGCGCGGATCAAACAGCATGCCGACGGAGACAAAGAATAAAATCGAGAAAATTTCACGCAGTGGCAAGGTTTCTTCTTCAGCACGATGACTGAAATCAGATTCCTTAACGACCATTCCGGCAAAGAAAGCACCCAGTGCCATGGATACACCAAAGACTTTATAGGCACCAAAGGCAATCGAAACAGCAGCTGCCACCACAGTTAAGGTAAACAGCTCACGTGAACCGAGACGTGCCACCACCTGTATGATCATCGGAATCAAGCGTTTACCAATAATCAGCATGAAGGCAATAAAACCTGCGACTTTGAGCAGGGTAATGCCTAAGGTGAGCCAGATATTCTCATCGCTTGCACCTTCCAGCGCTTGCCCACCTAAAAGCACCGCAGTGGCAGGTAACAGTACCAGCGCCAAGACCATGACCAGATCTTCGACCAGCAACCAGCCAACAGCAATTCGGCCATTGATTGAATCCAGTAAGCCACGATCACCAAGGGCTTTGAGTAGAACCACGGTACTGGCACAAGACAGGCTTAGGCCGAAGACCAGTGCTGAGCCAAAGCTCCAGCCCCACAGCATCGAAACTCCAACCCCGAGCAAGGTGGCAACTGCAATCTGTAAAATCGCACCAGGCAGGGCAATCCGGCGTACCTGCATCAGATCGTTCAGGGAAAAATGCATTCCGACGCCAAACATCAGGAACATGACGCCAAGTTCTGCCAGTTGGTTGGCCAGATGAATATCACCGACCACACCGGGTGTATGGGGACTAATCAGAATGCCGGCAATTAAGTAACCGATCAAAGGGGGAAGACGTAACCGTGCAGCGAGATAGCCAAAGACCAAAGCTAAGCCAAAACCAACAGCCAGTAATATAATGAGCTCTACGTCATGTGGCACTAAATACTCCTTTAGCTAGGTTTGCTGGGAAATAAGCACAAAAAGTGCCAAAACATGCAGAAAGTTTATCAAGTCGGATAAAAAAAGTGCAAAAAAAAACGACCCGCAAAGGTCGTTTTTTTAAAGAAACTAAAATTATTTGATTTTAGCTTCTTTGAAGATTACGTGTTGACGGATTTTTGGATCAAATTTTTTGATTTCCATTTTTTCCGGCATAGTACGTTTGTTCTTAGTCGTGGTATAGAAATAACCTGTACCAGCTGAAGAAACTAAGCGAATTTTATCACGCATGGTTCAGACTCCTTAGATCTTTTGACCTTGAGCACGTAGGTCAGCAACAACCTTTTCAATGCCCAATTTGTCGATAATACGCATACCTTTAGTGGTTAAACGAAGACGTACAAAACGTTTTTCGCTTTCTAACCAGAAACGGTGGTGGTGCAGGTTCGGCTCGAACCGGCGCTTAGTTTTGTTGTTGGCGTGTGAGACGTTGTTACCAACGACTGGACGCTTGCCGGTAACTTGGCAAACCTTAGACATGGTGTAACTCCATTGATTTAGCCAACAGCAAATCTGTATGGCCAGTCAAAAATAAACGGATTGAAATCATTCAAGGGGCGTTTTATATCAAAAATGCGCTTAAAAGACAAGCGATTTTCGTCAAAACGCGGCACGAACTATATCGATAGCTCATGCCTTGATCATTTAGCGGAGAAGTGTCTTCGAAATCAGCTTGTGAATCGGTTTATTGAACGGTGGCAGAATGTATTTCAAGCTATACAGCTTTGGATTCGACATTACTGAGCGTTCATGCGACAAACTGAAGAAGCCTTCTGGGCCATGGTATTTACCCATACCTGATGCACCGACACCCCCAAATGGTAGATCGTCCTGCGCAACATGGGTCAGTACCGTATTTTGCCCGAAATGCCCTGAATGGGTACGCTGTGCGACATAATCGGCACGCGCCTGATCAAAGTCGAAGTAGTATAAAGCAAGTGGACGCGGACGGCTATTAATAAAGTCGATGACATCGTCAATTTGATCATATTCCATGATCGGGAGCAGCGGACCAAAGATTTCATGCTGCATGATCTGCATCATCGGGGTAACATTGGTCACGATGGTCGGTGCAATCTTACGCAGATCAGCCGAGTTTTCACTGCGCGGATTAATTTCAATGACTTGCGCACCCTGTTCGCGTGCATCATCCAGATAACCTTGCAGACGGTTATACTGTTTATCATTGATAATCGAAGTGTAATCCTGATTATGGGTGATATCCGGATACATGCTTTCGACACAGGCTTTAAAGTGATCAATGAACTCGGCAGTTTTCCCGCGAGGCAGGAACATATAGTCTGGCGCTACACAGGTCTGACCGGCATTCCAGAGTTTGCCCACCGCAATCCGCTGTGCGACATCGCGCAGATCAATCGATGGATGCACCAGTACTGGCGATTTACCGCCCAGTTCCAGAATCACCGCCACCAGATTTTCGGCAGCGGCTGCCATGACGGTTTTACCGACTGCAGTTGAGCCGGTGAAAATCAGTTTATCGAAAGGCAAACGACAGAAAGCATCTGAAATCACACCGCCACCATTCACCACAGCGACCAATTCTTTAGGAAAGGCTTCAGCCAAAGCTTTTTCTAAAACTTCACCAAAGGCAGCGGATGCACTGGAAATTTTGATCATGGCATGGTTGCCGGCCGCCAGTGCGCAAATCAGGGGGCCAATCGACAACAACAGCGGATAGTTCCATGGTGCGATAATCCCAACCACGCCTAAAGGCTGATATTGTACCCAGGCTTTAGCCGGCTGATGAATAATGCCCACATGACGCTTGGAAGGTTTCATCCACCGGGTCAGGTTTTTGCTGTAATATTTGATATGTTCCAGACAGGTGAGCAGTTCACCAATCTTGGTTTCCCCGATTGAACGGTTACCATAGTCCTGATTAATTGCATCAGCAAATTGATCTTGATACTTAACTAAGATACGCTTAAGTCGAGCTAAACGATCGATACGTTCCTTTGCAGTCGGCAGAGGGTAGTGTAAGTAAGCGTGTTTTTGTTGCGCCAAGACTTCATTCAGATATTGGCTATCAAAAAAATGTGGTGTCATTGATGTTGTTTTTGTATGACTGTTCATGCCGCACTACCATTATTCAAAAATCGATTAATTAATTTTTAGAGCAAATACTCTAATTAGTCAAGTGACTTTGTGTGTTAGCCTGCTAATGCATGAACTGAATGGTTATTTTAGGATGTCCCAAACCAAAACCTTAAAAACTAAAGAGCGTATCTTGCAGCTCAGTTTGCAGCTGTTTAACGAGCGTGGCGAACGATCGGTAACCACCAATCATATTGCGGCTGAACTCGGCATGAGCCCGGGTAACTTGTATTATCATTTCCGCAATAAAAATGAAATTATTAAAGAATTGATGGAACAGTACCAGCATCAGACGCTAGAAATGCTGGCGCTGCCGGATGACCGCGCGCTGGATGCCAATGACAAGGTGCATTATTTTCAGGTGCTGAGCAGCCAGTTATGGGCTTATCGTTTCCTGCATCGTGATGTCTATCATCTGGTAGAAAATAACGAAGATTTTCGCAAGATGTATCCACGCTTTGCCGGGCAGGTCATGCAGCAGGGCCAGAAAATCTATAAGGGCTTTGTCAATGCAGGCCTGATGGACATGACCGATTCAGAAATTGAAGCCCTGATCATTAACCTGTGGATTGTACTGACCAACTGGACCAATTTCCTGTATATGTCAGGTCATCTGACCGATTCCAATACCCTGGAAGAAAAATGGGTCTGGCAGGCACTGCGCCAGATGGTATTCCTGGAAGGGGCGTATTTACGTGGTGAAAGTCGTCAAACCTATGAAGGTTTATTGAATAGTTTGGGTTCTTCGGAACTTTTTGCCAGCCTGTCGTCGTCTAAAGATTCTGAATCTGAACAAACTATTCAGAATATCCAAGAAACGCGCTAGAATACTCGGCTTATTTTTTAATTTAACTGATTAGTGACTTAAACCAACATGAATATGACGACTGCTAACACCGCACGTTTATTGATTACTTGTGAAGACAAGCCGGGCATCGTGCAGGCTGTTTCGAGCTTCTTGTATCATCAAGGTGCCAACATTACTGCGCTTGACCAATATGCGACAGCAGCGCAGGGCGGACGTTACTTCATGCGCGTTGAATTTGAATTAGATAATCTTCAAAGTCGCAAAGAAAGTATTACCCAGACTTTTGCAGCGAATGTGGCGGAACGCTATGGCATGCAATGGCGTCTGGCTCTGGTCAGTGACGTGAAAAAAGTCGGTATTTTGGTGTCTAAAGTCGATCATGCCTTGCTTGAGCTGTTATGGCGTCATGCGCGTGGTGGTTTGCCTTGTGAAATTACCAAAGTGGTGTCGAATCACGAGACTTTACGTGAAGCAGTTGAAAATTTTGGCATTCCATTCGAAGTCGTGCCGGTGACCAAAGACAACAAACCAGAAGCTTATGCAGAAATCGACCAGTTGATGCAGGGCAATGACCTGTTGGTGCTGGCGCGTTATATGCAGATTCTGGATGAAGAATTTGTCAGCAAGTGGGAAATGAAAGTGATCAACATTCACCATTCTTTCCTGCCAGCTTTCGTAGGTGCCAATCCGTACAAACAGGCCTATGAAAAAGGCGTGAAGCTGATTGGTGCAACTGCACACTATGTGACTGCTGATCTGGATCAAGGTCCGATCATCGAGCAGGATGTGGAGCGCGTGAACCATGACTTTACCGTTGAGCAGTTACGTGAACTCGGTCAGGATGTGGAACGTAATGTATTGGCCCGTGCGGTAAAATGGCATTTGGAAGACCGTATTATTGTCGATGGTAACAAGACTGTCGTGTTCCAATAAGACTTGCATTGAGTTTTAAAAAGGCATACTTTTAGTGTGCCTTTTTTGTTTTGATGCAAAAAAAGTCAGTCAAAGGAAGGATTAGCGGTTGCAAATGAAAACACTTCTCATTTATTATTGGCATACTTTAATTGTGCTAACCGATGAGCTTGATAGTTTGTTCCACATCATCTCTTCAAGGTAATAGATTTAATGAGTCAAGTTGCTGCGCCCCAAATGCCTACACCGCCAAATCAGATGAAAAAGAAAGTCATCTCTATCGTGGCGGCTGTACTGATTGGGCATGTGGGTGTGTTATATGCGATCAGCCAGATGAAGGCGCCTGAGCTGACACCCATTGATAAGCAACCCTTAAAAGTGCGCTTTGTAAAGCTTCAGGAAGCGCCAAAACCTTTACCGCCAAAGCCGAAGGCCGAGCCACAAAAAGAGCCGCCTAAGCCTAAAGAAGTCAAAATTGTCGATAAACCGCTGCCACCACCACCGAAAAAAGTAGAAAAAATCGAGCAGGTGAAAAAGGCTGAAGCGCCAAAAGTAGTCAAAGCACCACCAGTTGAAGCAAAACCAACCCCAAGTCCGGTCGTGCCGACAGTGGTCACTGAAACTAAAGTTAAACCGGCACCTGCTCCGGTCGCGCCACCTGCGCCTGTGGCACCGCCAGCACCTGCTGCGCCGCCATCCCCGAAAAGTGTATCGATTGGTGGGGGCGTGTCCTGGCAGCGTTCACCAAAAGTCTCACTCTCTGCAGGTGAATTAAAATCAGCCTGTTCACTGGTAGTAGATGTTTCAGCGAATGAGCAGGGTAAAGTAGTTTCTGCGACTGCACGAAATTCAAGTTGTAGCCCGGCGGTAACGCGCAAAGTAGAAGCCGCGGTACGTCGTGCACAACTCACCAAATATGTTGAAAATGGTGTGGCTTATCCAACCCGTGTGGAACAGCCTTTCGATTTTCAGGTTAAATAACGGCTCACCCATTAGGAGTTCGAATATGAACTTTTCAGTTTATTGGCAACACGCTGATGCAGTCAGTAAAACACTGTATTTCGTGTTATTGGCAATGTCGATTGCGACATGGACCATATTTGTGCTGCGTTTGATGGGCACTCGCCAACTGAAACAGATTGCCTATGCTCAGTTATCTAAGGCATTGGAACAACTGAAAACCAAACTGGCTCCTTTGGGCTTTGAACAGCGTAAGGCAGTGGCAGAACAGGCGCTGTTACGCCAGATTTCAGCAGAAAAAGCCAATGCCGAAAAAGGTGTATCAGTTTTGGGTACCATCGCATCGATCTCTCCATTTGTCGGTTTGTTCGGTACGGTATGGGGCATCTTCCATGCGCTGGTTGCTGTTGGTAAAAGTGGTCAGGCTGGTCTGGCACAAGTAGCAACTCCAGTCGGTGAAGCCTTGATTATGACGGGCTTAGGTCTGGCAGTCGCAATTCCTGCGGTACTGGCTTATAACATCTGTGTACGTGCTAATCGTGGCTTGGCTCATGAATTACAGGATCAGGCACACGGTCTGTTGATTGATACCATGCTGCAACAGGAATCTGCTGCAAAAAAGTCTGATGAAAAAGTAACACAACAGAGTTTCGTGGGAGGTCAAGCTTAATGGCTTTTCAACTGGGTGAAGACAACGATGTAGGCATGAATGAGATGAACCTCATTCCCCTCATCGACATTATGTTGGTATTGATGATCATCTTTCTGGTGACAGCGACCGTTGCGAACCCATCAATTCCATTAACCTTGCCACAAACGACTGCGGAGATTATCGATCTGCCGCCTGAAAATGTCACGATCAGCATCAATGCCGAAGGTGACATTGCCTGGAATGGCGATGTATTGACGCTAGAACAGCTTGAAACCCGTTTTAATGAAGCGGGCCAAGCTGAACGTCAGCCGACCATTGTGCTGAAAGCGGATAAAGAATCACGTTATGACTCTGTGGCGCAAGTCATGTCGCGTGCGAGTGGAGCCGGACTCAGCGATATTGCTTTTGCAACTGATAACTAAGATTTAGGTAATAAAAAAAGCGACTGATTGCAGTCGCTTTTTTTATGCCCATTTTTCATGAAACTTAATGGGTTTTTAATAAGGTGGTAAATTTGCTGCGTAATTTATTCAATTTTGGCGGAATGGCAAAATTACAATAGCCCTGGGTCGGGTTCTTGGCAAAGAAGTTTTGATGATAGTCTTCCGCCGGATAGAAAGTTGGGGTAGGGCTCAGTTCAGTCACCACATTGATGCCATCTGCTTTCAGGGCATTGATCGCCTGCTGCGCCTGTTGCTGCTGCTCATCATTCAGATAGTAAATTACAGAACGATACTGGGTGCCGACATCATTGCCCTGACGGTTTAATGTAGTTGGATCATGGGTCGCAAAAAATACATCGAGCAACTGAGTATAGTTAATCTGGTTTTCATCGAAATCGATCAGAATGACTTCGGCATGGCCGGTATTGCCACCACAGACATCATCATAGTTTGGCTGAGTTGTGTGCCCACCTGCATAGCCACTGATGACCTGCTGAACCCCCTGGATCTGTAAAAATACGGCTTCAGTACACCAAAAGCATCCCCCACCGAAAAGTGCCTGTTGCATGGTTGATTCCTCATTCAATTAAATAACTCAATCGGGCTGATGGTTAAATTCCAGCTCATCAGTATGAAAGATAAAAAAGCCTGTCCATACAGGCTTTTTGTAGGGAAGTATTAACGCGGCTGAACAGCACTTTCCAGCTGGATCAAGAGATTTCCATGGCGATCCAGTAATTTTAAGGTTTTACCAAACACTTGATAATGAGTCACTTTGGCTAAAGCTTCATTAAATTTCTGATCAAGCTGATCGTTATTCATACAGGCCATACGGGTAGTGGCCATTTGGTTCAGGGTCAGCGTGTCTTTCGCTGCTGTGTAGCTGCCCATAATCCGGTTACAGCTATCTGAACCTGAAACGCGCTGGGTACTGGCATCAAATTGCAGACTCGGAACATTGCGTGCGGTTGGCACCGTCTTGATTTCAGTATTGCCAATCTGGGTTGCAATCCAGATACGATTTTGCAAAAGTTGTAAATGATTCGCGGTTTGTGTCGTGGCTGTATTGGGTACAGTTTCGCAGCCCATGACCGTTAAAACCGAGCCTAAAATCGCGATTGCAGTTAATTTTTTTAGCATGAGAGATACTCTGATCATTGACTAGCTGTTTGTATATAAACAAAAAAATGATCAAGGTTCCAGTTGATTTTGTATCTTTATTGAAGTGGATTTGCTACACAGTTATTGCATGTCGGGTTTTGGTAGACCTTGTCGCATGAGTCTTGAATAGTCCTGACTGGAGAGATTAGCGGTGCGTTCTACCCGTGGATTGACATGTGCCCGTTGATACCAAGTGTGCATATCCCAAGACTGTTCCAGTACTTTAAGATCATAGAGATAATTCGGTAAATAGCCGGAGGCCAGCAACCGGTAATCTGAGGGTAGCTGTTGTTGCGATATCGCCTGAACCATATCAAAGACTAGTGTGGTGCAATTACTGGTCAGGGTATTGTACCATTTTGGCTTTTGTGCCAGTTCATCGGCCTGACGCAGATATTCCTTGAATAGCGCTTTAGCCTGAGCTTTCGGCATTTTGACCGGGAAAAAATAGACCTGTTCACCACGGACATTGCTGCGGGTATAAACAATATCCTTTTCGTCTGATGCAACCAGACTCAGTTCATATTTTCGGAAAAAGCCACCAATTGCTGAAAACTCTTCATTCTTTTCCTTGCGGATTTCAATCGAGAAGGTGAGTGGCTTTTGATTGGCAAAATCAAAGCTGACCAGAGTGTGAGCAATTTTCGGTCCCATCCAGTAAGAGGTAATGATATTTACCCCGGTCATCTGATTTAGGTCAAAACTCCGGCTTTCCCAGCGTTCGATATAGCGACCATCGGCCTGCCAGTCGAAATTACGAATATTATGCAGGGTGACCTGATCGCCTTGTTGTTCATAATGCAGAAGCTGGGAAACCTCAGGATTCCACTCTCGATCCTGACGCGCTTCCAGACTGAAATATCCTAGCAGACAGAATAAAAAGGCCAGAAGATAAAGAACGCTATCCACTTGGCGGGAGATCAGATGCCGGGTGAAATAAATCCCGAGAACGACCAGCGCAAAGGTCAGCCAGAGTCCAATCAGCATCAAGCTGCCGATTTTTCCGAGGGGTTGATGAACCCAGAGCATCAGGCTGAACCACAGGCTCGACAGAAGGACGAATAAAGTAAACAGGCTGCCCAGTAGCCACAGACTCCAATGTCTGGAGATGTATTCGCGTCCCTGCATCATCACTTTTTCATGAGAAATAGGCTTTATTTTCTGTAGGTTGCGAACTCAAAAGCAATGCCGGTTTTGTCGTCGATATGTTGCTCGGCAGCGACTTTTTTAAATTCTGCTGGAATCGCTGGATAATAGGCATCGCCCTGTACATCCAGTTCGACATGGGTCAGTTCCAGACGGTCTGCAATATCCATAGTCTGTTTAAAGATTTCACCACCACCAATGATGAAAATGGTTTCAGGTTTTTCTGAAGCCTTTACATCTGCAACGGCCTGACTCAGCGCATCTTCAATGCTATAAGCGACTTTGGTGCCTGCAAATGCCCAGTCTGGATCACGGGTAATGACCCAGTTCACGCGTTTAGGCAAGGTACGTCCCATCGATTCTAGTGTCTTGCGACCCATCACCACCACACCGCCTTGGGTGATTTCCTTGAAGTGTTTCAGGTCGGCAGAGATATGCCAAGGTAGGTCATTGCCCTTGCCGATACAACGCTGCTGATCCATGGCAACGACGTGTACAACTTCTAAATCTTGAAATGACATGTATTGAATCCTTCTTATCAAGCCCAAAGTCCTTCGTGTAATTTTTTACTGGTACGAAAGAAAGGTTAAAAATCTATATTGATTGCCTTCATGCTTTAGGGCTAGGAATAATTTTGAAAGGAGTTGGCGATTTACGTGTGGTAAAAAACCTCTTCCTAGCCCTCTCCTAGGAAGAGAGGGAACTTTATAATAAAGAACATTAAACAGCGACAGGGGCTTTAATGCCTGGATGAGATTCATAACCGACAATTTCGATATCTTCAAATTTAAAATCGAACAGGTCTTTGATCTCAGGATTTAGTTTTAATTGACAAAGGCCGAGTGGCTCACGGCTAAGCTGCAACTGTGCCTGTTCAAAATGGTTGCTGTACAAATGGGTATCGCCGCCAGTCCAGACAAAGTCACCAACATCCAGATCACAGACTTGCGCGATCATATGCGTCAACAAAGCATAGCTGGCAATGTTAAATGGTACACCCAAAAATACATCAGCACTGCGCTGGTACAACTGGCAAGACAATTTGCCATTGTGTACAAAGAACTGGAACAGGGTATGACAAGGTGGTAATGCGACCTGCCCCGCTTCATTTGGGTTCCAGCCCGATACAATCAGACGGCGCGAATTTGGATTGGTTTTAATTTCATTGATCAACCATTTGATCTGGTCAAAACCATCTTGGTTATAGCTATTGTCTGCATTTTTGCTGGCACCAAAATTACGCCATTGGTGACCATATACTGGGCCTAATTCGCCTTCAGGACGGCCAAAACGCGCAGTTTGTTCTGCGGTCGCCCATTCATCCCAAATCGAGACTTTATTGTCTTTTAAATACTGAACATTGGTATCGCCTTTCAGGAACCACAACAGTTCAATCACGATAGAACGGAAATGAACTTTTTTAGTGGTGAGTAAAGGAAAACCTTGGGAAAGATCAAAGCGCATCTGATGACCAAATACCGAACGTGTACCTGTACCGGTACGGTCGCCTTTATCGCCGCCGTTGTCGAGGATATGTTGTAAAAGGTCAAGATATTGGCGCATAGTTCTCTCTATTTGAATCTGTTGAAAATTGCCGTTTTAACAGCAGAACGGATTATTTTATAATCAATTTTCTGTCGAAAGGGACAATTTAAATTGCGCACATCATAGCATTTTTTGATGAGCTTTCATCGCCCAAATTGAGAATAAAAAAGACCTCCTGATGGAGGTCTTTTGATTGCAGCTTAAACGGTTTTATGGCCAGTATGAACTGTATGAATCAGATCAGACAGATCATATCCCAAGGATTCTGCATAACTTAAATATTCACGTTGAGTCGCTGCGTCCAGACTGGTATTGCGATGCAATAGCCATAAATATTCTTTATTCGGTTCGCCTACAAGCGCGGTCTGATAATCTGGATCAATTTTTAATACCCAGTAATCGCCCTTGGTAAAGGGAATCCAACGCAGGCCTTCAGGTAAAAAGCTGACTTCGAGCTTGGCATGTTCTGCATCGACAATGGTCGCTTCAGCAATGGCTTCATCCACCTTGCCATTTTCATTCAAGCTCTATACCGCAGAAATATCGGTGCTGTCTTCAGGTTGGCGCTTCATCGGCAAGTGTGCAAAGTCATACCAGGTACTTAAATATTGTTCTAAATTAAAATTTGAAACGGTACTTAAAGTCTGACTCATTTTTCTTCTCTGTTTAGTTCAATAGTTAAAGTTTAGTTCAAGGTTTAAAAATGCCGCATCAGTGTAATACAGGCGGTAAAGCTCAAAATGATGTAATCATGTGGTGAAATGTTATCTGAAAATGGCCGAGCTACAGATTAAATCCACACGTTTGAGTAGAAAAAGATAAGGACTCATTTTGCGTATTTCAGGCTGAAAAAGCTTTGCAAGGCATTGGAATTGGCTTTGCTTTACATTTTTTTTGCAAAGATGATGGGTTTTGTAACTGTATGAGAAAGAACGGCTTAATTTGAATGCCGGAAAAATAGACAAATTTATTTACATTTTTAATGTGAAAGATAACATTTAAACGACTAGTATTCTCGGCTTGTTAACAATATGAAAGCCTAAATTACAGGCGAGGAGCGGTTGGTAAGGCATGATCTATGATCATCAAGTAAACATGAGCGAAGTATATGCTCCTGTCCAAGCGAATATCATGGTGCGTTCCCAATCGGAGCAAAGACCTAAAAAGTCATCCCAAAAAGCCACTGTCCGTAACGCTTCAGGCGTAAGCAATGGCCATCGTATCAATATCGAGAAATTTACCAGTTATCTGCAAGGCATTACCCGAAATACCAGTACACAGAAATGTGCGCGCAGTATTCGTGTCGGTCTGCAATCTTCTGGTGCGAAAATTGTGAATCATCCGGTCGCAGCAGCAGATTGGGGAAGTACCCTGATGCAGCTGGGTTATAAGAAAATTAATGCTTCTTTTGATCGGCCGAAAAAAGGCGATATCTATATTATTGACCGTACTCAGGGACATAAATATGGACATATCGCGGCTTATTCAGGTAGTGCCTGGGTATCGGATTTTAAACAGCGAGATCATGCGGTTTATCGCAATAAAAACGTGACTTATAGTTACTATCGTCTGGAAACTTACTTCTAAGAAAACACTGCGAAGTGATCAGTCCTCAAAACGCTTCGCACGGCTTTCATAGATTGAAACGATAAATAATCCAATCGCGGCAAAGCCAAGACATTGCAGACCCAAGGCAAATTTGCCCCATTGCTGGTGCTGTTCTGGTAAATAGCCAAACAGGGTAATTAAGGCAATGATGGGGATGACCCGGCTCAAGGCGCTAAAGCCATTTGCATAGGGATTGGATTTTGAGATTTTCAGGCGGAAATGGTGTAGTAAATGCACGACAATTCCAATCGCTAAACTCACCCCCACAAATACCGGATCTAACTGGGCCACAGTCGATGCTGTATAAATCAAAATACAGGTCGCGATGATGGCGATGAGTTTGATTTGACGGCTACAGCGTTCCGAATACCAGAACTCAAGCATGGGGTGAACCTGCATCTGATTTGTTCTGATTGAGCAGGGACAGTGGAGAAAACAGACAAATTGCCAGTGCCATAAAGGCAATGCCTTGTGCACCCGGAATCAGGATTTCGCCCTGTTGCATATTCATAAAAACTAAAGCAATCAATAAGGCAATTGGAATCCAGGTCAGTAATCTATACAGCAAACCGGTCGGATTTTTGCTGGCAAAGTGGATTTTGCAGTAACGACAGATCAGAAAAATGATGCCGGTACCGACAAACATCAAAATAGAATCTAAGGGCAGCGGTTCCATCCAGTACAAGCCTGCAGCTGTCGCTGCAATCACAATAAAGATCAACAGTTTTTTGAGAACAGACACCTGCGGATTAAACCAGAACTCAAGCATAATGATGAAAGAATAGAAGAGATAATCGGCACTTTAGCATATTTTGAGTATAAAAAAGCGAGGCCTCTGCCTCGCTAAATTACGCGATTTTCTCAGCTATTTTTTTGTGGACCCCAGTCATATATTTTCTTCTGATAGGCATACCACATCATCCACAAGCCAATCAGGATCATTGGTAGGCTCAGGAATTGTCCTTTGCTCATCCAGCCAATAAACAGTTGGCCATTGTCCGGCTCACGGAAGAATTCAACCACAAAACGTGCCAAGCCATAACCGATCAGGAACAGCGCAGAAACTGCCATACGTGGACGTGGCTTGGAGCTGAACCACCACAGTATAATAAACAGGATCAGGCCTTCACATAGTGCCTGATAGAGTTGAGATGGATGACGAACCAGTTGCAGCGGATCGGTCGGAAAGATCATGCCCCAGGCAAAGTTTGGGTCGGTGACCTGACGGCCATACAGTTCGCCACCAATAAAGTTACCAATTCGGCCAAACATCAAGCCTGTCGGTACGCAAGGTGCGATAAAATCCAGAGTCTGGAACCAGGTCATCTTATATTTCTTGCACCACCACAACATGGCCAGAATGACCCCGAGGAAACCGCCGTGGAAACTCATGCCACCGGTCCAGATCTGGAACAGCCATAAAGGATCGGCGAGGAACTGGGAAAAACCGTAGAAGAAGACATAACCGACACGGCCACCGATGATCACACCAAGCGCACCGAAGAAAATCAGATCAGACACCATATCCGGTGTCCAGCCACGTTGTTTGGCGCGAAACGTCGCCAATCCCCAGGCAAATAAAAATGCCAGTAAGTACATCAATCCATACCAGTGGACTTGTAAGGGCCCGAGCGAAATCGCGACGGGATCAATATTGGGATAGGTGAGCATTCCTGTTCCTTGTGATTCTGTTTTGCACAGATTTTAGCTTAAAGCAAAGAAAAATGTTGTACATTCAATGTGTAAAGATCGAGAGCGTAAATTATGTGTATCGTGGCATTGGCTTGGCAGGTTCTGGATCAGAGCCCATTATGTCTGATTTCAAATCGGGATGAGTTCTATCAGCGTCCTACGCAGGAGCTGCATGAATGGGAGAATAGTCCGATAATTGCCGGGCAGGATCTACAGTCGGGCGGTACCTGGATGGGGATTACGGCTTCCGGTCGCTGGGCAGTAATTACCAATTTTCGTGATGGACAGGACAAAGGGCATTATCCGACTTCACGTGGACATATCATCCAGAACTTTTTAGATTCTGACTTAACACCGATCCGATTTGCCCAAGATCTGGAACAACGCCAGTGTGACTATGCCGGCTTTAATCTTTTTATGGGGGATCAGGATCAGGCGGTGTATATGAGCAATCGCGGTGAAGCACCACAAGTACTGGCGCATGGCGTCTATGTGGTTTCGAATGGCCTGATGAGCGAAGACTGGTACAAGACCCGCCATTTACGTAAACGCTTTACCCAGGAATTTTTACCGATGCTGCAATACCAGGAGATCGCAGAAGCAGATTTGTGTCATGCAGTCTGGGATATTCTGGAAGATGAACGCAAGGTGATTCCGGAGCTGCTGCCAGACACAGGTATCTCCGTGGAAATGGAACAGCTGCTGTCTTCGACTTTTATCCAGAGTCCGGCCTATGGCACCCGCTGCTCAAATTTTTTGAGAATGCAGCAGGGACAATGGCACTGGATCGAGAAGTCACAACAAGGTACAACCGCAGGTCAAACTATTGAGAAAATAATTAGCCTAAAATAATCACCGGATATAAAAAATGCCGACAGATGTCGGCATTTTTGAATAACAGCTTTTTATACGGTCGCTTGTTCCAAAGCTTCACCCGCAATGGCACCGCCATCTTTACGGGTAATGACCACAGTCGCAGAGCGAGGTACTTTGCCTAAACGGCTATAACGCTCGCTTTGGTTGGCTGGCCATGCACCCCCTGGATGCTGAACGTTGACAAAGATCGCTTTGTAGTCCGGGGTAATAGTCACGCCGGTAATTTCACAACCCGATGGACCAGTCAAAAAGCGACGAACACGATCATTACTGAGTTTGGCACCAACAAAGGTTTCCTGTCCTTCTGCCTTGGTACTGGCGGCAATCACTTTAGCACCATCACCCACAGTACCCGGAAGTGCTGCCAGCATCATACAGTTGGTTTCATCGGTGTACTGACCATCATCGGTCTGAATCCACAGAATCCCGCGCGGATCGAACCACATGCCGTCCGGGCTGGAGAAGTCATTTAAATCATCCAGACCTGACAGGTTGATGTTAGAAGCAGCACGTGCTTCTGCACCGAACAGGAAAATATCCCAAGCAAAACTTGTCGCTGTCACTGTATTTTTAGCTTCACTGAAACGAATGATATGACCATTCATATTGCCTGAATTGCTGGCGCTTGAACCTTTAAAGTCGATGTAGCTACGTGGGTTGGCAGCATCAGTTTCATATGCACGACCACGGTTGCTGTTGTTGGTTAAGGTTACATACACTTCGCCATTTTCAGGATTCACGGCAACCCATTCTGGACGGTCCATTTTGGTCGCACCTACATGGTCAGCAGCAAGACGGGCATTGATGACGATGTCATCTTGGCCTGCAAACGGATAGATTTCATTGGCAGCAGTTAAACCATTTTTGCCATGAGTCAGTTCTAGCCATTCACCTGTACCGTCATCATTGAATTTAGCGACATATAATGTCCCTTTATCCATGTATTTATCACCAGCGGTATAACCACCATTAATGTCTTTTGGATCCCAGACTGCTTCAGAAACAAATTTATAGATATATTCGCCGGTCGCGTCATCACCCATATAGAAAGCTAATGGCTGACCCGGAATAGGGTTACTACATCGGCAGTCCTCGTGTGCAAAACGACCCAGTGCAGTACGTTTAACTGGACGTGTAGTCGCGCTAAATGGATCAATCTCTACAATGAAGCCACACGTATTCATGACATTACGATAATCTGCTAAAGCATTTGTGCCTTTAACTGAAATATCCCAACGATCATAAAGTCCTTTATCACCGGTTAATTCAGCAACAGGGGTATTCCAGCGGTATTGAGATGAACGGGCATCAGTACCACCACGACCATAACGTGATAATGAAATTTCTTCTTTTGCAATAGCGCGGGTGTCATTGGCTTGACGAGCGAAATAACCACTCCAGTTTTCTTCAGCCGTTAAGTAAGTTCCCCATGGCGTATAACCATTACCACAATTGGCAAAGGTACCGCGAGTTAACGTCCCATCTGGTGAGAAAATAGTTTTGACTAAGTCAGAACCACGCGCTGGCCCATTAATTTCCATCTCGGTTGCTGCAGTGATACGACGGTTAAAATTAGAATTTAAGTTGATTTTAACGTCTTGTGTATTTGCATCTTTGCTGATCTCAATAACAGAAACACCATGCGCATTCACTTCACGGAGTACCTGATCTTCTGGACGTACACCATCGATGGTAATTGTACCTTCTGGTGTATGGAGCTGAGATTGTTGTAGATATTCGTGGTTTAAAACAAGTAAACCTTGTGTTGATTCTTTGGCAGCATAATTTTTGTTGGTTGGATGCATACCGAAGAAGCTCATACCATCATGGTTATCGCCTGAACGGAACTGGTAAGAAGCACCAGAAGCTAAGGTTGCATCGGTCTTTTCTGGATACGCAGGGTTGATTGGATCGCCTACTGCATACAATACTTTAAGCTCATAACCTTCGGGAACACTAAAGAAGTTTTGGGTATTCTTGCGAACCGGCTCAAAGGCTAATTTATTCGGACGTGCTTTTAGATCACTCCATGCATGTTGATCTGGGCTAGTGGTGTCTGGTGGTGTAGTTGGATTACCGTCAGGAGTACCAGAATCATTATCATCATCTGAACAGCCACTTACTGTTGCTGCAAATGCTAATGCCATTGCCCCACTTGTAGTTTTCGCAATAAAGCTGCGGCGGCTAGTATATTGATCCAGAATCGTTTGGAAGTGCGTGTTATTTGAGTTGTTACTGTCTTCAACCAGATCCTGGCAAGGTATCATGTCTTCATTTTTCATTTTAAAGTCCCAATTAAAAAATAAGTGCTTGGTGGTGTAGAAGTTTTCAATACCTTAAGCTTGGGATATGACAGTAATCTTAAGAAAATATTTCATTAAAGTTAAATAAATCAGTATTTTATTAAAATTTAAGAAACAAAAAGACAGCCAGAGCTGCCTGAGTAAGTCGATATTTTTGTTGTTTTGGATAGTTATTGTTATTCAGTCTTTAACCGACGTTTTTCAATCAGTTTCCCTGCCAGTAAACCCAGTTCAAACAGCAGCCACATCGGGACAGCCAGCATGATCATCGACAGGGCATCCGGAGGTGTGACGAACATTGCCACAAAGAAGCAACCCACAATAATAAAGCGCCGTTTCTCGATCAGAGTCTGTGTCGAAACTGCACCAATCAAGATCAGAACCAGGGTAATAATGGGAATCTCAAAAGTAAAACCAAAGACCAGAAACAGCTTTAAACAGAAGCTAAGATAACTGTTGATGTCGGTCATCGGGGCTACAGTTTCAGGCGAAACACTGATAAAAAAATGCAGAATCGAGGGCAATGCCACAAAGTAGGCAAAGCTGATGCCGGTATAAAAAAGTACGATACTGCCGATCAGAAGCGGCAAGGCCAGGCTCTTTTCCTTGGCATACAGCGCAGGCTTAATAAAGGTCCAGAGCTGATACAGGATGAACGGCATCGCGATCATCAGCGCGACAAAGAAGTTCAGTTTAAAAGGTGCCATGAAGGTTGCAGTGACATCTGTGGCAATCATGGTTGAGCTGGCAGGTAGCTGTGCCCGTAAGGGTTCAGACAACCACTGGTAAGTCTGATTGGCAAAGGGCAATAAGCAGAAAAACAGGCCAATCAGGACAGCAACCACTTTAAACAGATGCTTTCTTAAGATGATCAAATGCTGGGTAATCGGCATCTGTTCGAGGTTCAGTGCTGCAGCATCATTGGAGGCTGGTGTGGTCGGCAAGGATGTCATACGGCCACCTTCATTTCTGTATAGCGTTGTTCGGAAATCACGGTTTGAATTGCTGTAGGCTTGGGTAAATACACGGGTGATACAGGCTGTATCACCGGCTGATAGCTGAGCAAGGGCTGAACAGCTTGCGATTTTATTTTTACTTCATCGGTTGCCATCGGTTGCTGCAAATCTGTCATTTGTGCCTGCATCTTGGCTTCCAGTTCCTGAATCCGTTGCATTTCAGCCTGCATCTGTCCACGTAGCTCGGACAGGCGCAATTCACGATCAAGATCATTCTGAACATTACTCACCATACGCTTGATCTTACCGTACCATGTTCCGACAAAACGGACTGCTTCCGGAAGCTTATCTGGCCCAAGAACCAAAAGCGCAATAATCCCGAAAATCAGCAGCTCGGTCATTCCAATATTGAGCATAGCGAACTCTTAACTTTTAACCGAATGTTCAGGCGTTTTGACCTGGGCATCAATGGTGCGTGGCTCTGCAAGCTTGGCCTGTTCAGCCTCTTCATCCTTTACTGATTTTTTAAAGTCTTTAATCGCGCCGCCGACGTCTTTACCCAAATTTTTAAGTTTCGATGTACCGAACAATAAAATCACCACAATTGCGAAAATCAGCACATGCCAAATTGATAATCCTGCCATTATTTTATCCTCTATATTTCATGCACCTATCTCAGCAGGCTTGTATGACAGCGCGGTGACGCTTTGATGACAGTTTGCCGACACGGCAGCAGGGGAATGAATCACTCATATAAAAAAATTCATAATTCAATGAAAAGTAGGCTGTGCTAGCATACAGCCTGATATGGAAATCTCAGCAGCATTGTCATGGCCTTGATTCTTCCCCTCCTGTCTTTTCTGATTGGTTATTGGGGTGTGCAATATTTAAAACCGATTCGACCTCTCTTGGCGTCTTTATTGGCCCGAGTACTGATTCCTGTACTGATTATCTACAACATGGTGTTTTATCAAGAGGGCAGTTTGTGGCTGATTGCCTTTAGTTTTTTCTGTTCCTGTCTGTTTTTTGCCCTATTTTATTTCACCTTGAAAAATAAACTGCGTGCCTTATGCCTGAGTTATTTAAATGGGGCATGGCTGGGGATTCCTTTTGCACTGGCAGTTTTTGGCCCGCAAGCGACCAGTACCGTGGTGGCGCTGTACATCGGTGGTTCCTTGTTTGGCAATGTCTGTGCGGTGATGGCAGTCAGTGAAGCCAGCCAAGATAGTGGCTATATTTTAAAAAATGTCCTGCTCTCACCGCCAGTGGTGGCATTGTCAGTAGCAGCACTATTATCATTTTGGGATTTGAGTCACTGGCAGCAAGTCGCTTGGGTGGAGATGCTGTATCAAGCCAATAAAGTGCTGGTCACTTTTAGTGGCATGTGTGTGCTGGGGATGTGGCTAAGTAATGTGCGGATCAGCCGCTTCGATTTAATGTGTAGTCTGCAACTGATTTTTTATAGAGGACTGTTTGCGGTTTTGCTGTGTGTTGTCGCCTATTATTATTTACCTATTCCGCAGCAGACGCTGACTTATGCTGTAATGGTGATGTTCTTTTTATTGCCTCCTGCAGCCAATATTGTAGCGCTGGAAACCCATTATCAGGGAACGGGCCATTCCGCCAAATATATTGCTTCGGGAACTTTGGCCAGTGCGATCTTGATTGCTCTATATGGGGTAATCATGCATGCGTTGATGCCAGGATTATAAAAACATAAAAAGGTCCTCTTGCCCTTAGGGCGAGAGTTAGAGAGGATGTAAAAGCTTTAGAAGAATGATTTTCCCTCTCCTTAAAGGAGATGAGAAACGCTGTTTCGCAAGGGGAGAGGTGTATTTTAAAAATCTCTCACCCCAGCCCTCTCCCAAAGGGAGAGGGCTGGGGTGAGAGGAGGAACTTACTTCTCCAAACTCTTCTTAAACAGCTGCATCGCCTGTCCACGATGACTGATTTTATTCTTTTCTTCCTTGCTCATTTCTGCACTGGAAATTCCGAGTTCCGGTAACCAGAACAACGGGTCATAGCCAAAACCATTTTCACCACGCACAGCTTCCAGAATTTTCCCGTGCCAGATACCCTGAAAGACTTGTGGTAAGGGATCTTCGGCATGTTGGACCAGTGCCAGTACACAAACAAACATACCCTCGATCGCTTCACCTTCTTGGCGTAAGGGTTTGAGATTGGCCAGCAGTTTTTCATTATTGGCGGCATCATTGCCATGTTCACCGGCATAACGTGCTGAGTAGATCCCAGGAGCGCCGCCAAGAACTGGCACACAAATGCCTGAGTCATCGGCAATCGCCGGTTTACCTGAGATTTTAGCCGCGTGGCGTGCCTTGATAATGGCATTTTCAACAAAGCTTAAGCCATCTTCGATGGCATCTTCGATGGCATCTTCGATATTCAGTTGACCTTGAGGAATCACATCTACCGGCAGTTGCAGTTCCGCAAACATTTTCTCAAACTCGGCAATTTTACCTTTGTTATTACTTGCCAATACCAGTGTGCCTTGGGATAACCAATCTGTAGAAGCCATGTGTCACTCATTCTCTAAATATCAATCGTGCTATTTTAACTGCCATTGCGGGTTTGTAGGCAATAAAATAGCACCCGAAGGTGCTATTTATACCATTCAGCTTATTGTGCCTGAATCCATCTGTCGGCACGGTCACGCGCCTGACGGATCTGCTCTTGGGTCAGGTTGGCCGCTAAGGCAGTTTTTCTGCCTTCCGATAGCGTAATTACCTTATTGTCGAGCATGCCATCACGGGTAGACAGTTCATACCACTGGTACGCGCCCATGTAGTTTTTCTTTTTCTCTTCCATCATTGCCAGGTTAAAGCTGGCACGGTTATCGCCACGGCTGGCCGCTTTTTCAAAATACTGACGCGCCAGCGCTTCATCTTTTCTGGTGCCAATACCATCTGCCAGCATACGGCCGACATTCAGCTGGGCAACTGCCAGACCTTGATCCGCAGCAGCTTTATACCAGGCAAAGGCCTGTCGTTCATCTTTTTGAATGTCTTTACCATACTGGTATTTGGTGGCCAGATAAAACTGTGCGCCGGCCTGACCAGCTTTCGCTGCTTTGGTCAGACTGTTGATATCCATGATGGAATACTGAGCCGCTTGACTGGCAACAGATGGACTCGGTGCAACATAATCTGCATGGGCTTGCATGCCAAAAAGTCCCGCCAGTAGCGTCGTACTTAATAATAATTTTTTCATAGCGCGCTCACTCGATAAATTGCGACTTCACCAAATAGATTAGGGAGATGCTTGCTCAGCAAACTATCTTCTTGATTCCCGTTCACAGCGAGTCGATTAATAATTTTGATATTATTTTCCGCACAAAGTGCTTCAAAATCACGAAATGTACATAAGTGGATATTCGGGGTGTTATACCACATATACGGCAAGGCTTCAGAAACCGGCATTCTCCCTTTGATTGCCAAGAAAGACCGGGTCTTCCAATGTGCAAAGTTCGGAAAGGTAATAATGGCCTGTTTCCCCACACGCACCATATCACGCAATAATACGTCAGGTGCATCTACAGCCTGCAAAGCTTGTGCCATGACCACATTGTCAAAAGACTGGTCAGCAAAGCGGCTTAAGCCGAGGTTTAAGTCTTGCTGGATGATATTTAACCCGCGACTGACTGCAATTGCAATCTTTTCCTGATCAATTTCTAATCCGTATGCACGAATATCGTGCTTTTTACTCATTTGTGCCAGCAGTTCACCATCGCCACAACCGAGGTCGAGTACGCTAGAACCGGGCTTGATCCACTTTTCAGCGAGTTGTTGATCGATACGCATTATACGGCCTCCTTTGGTGTTGCTTTCAGGTGTTCTTCACCACCCAGGAATGCACGCAAAGATTTTACATAGAGCGGAATAGGGAACAGGAAAGAGTCATGACCCTGTTCGGCATCAATATCCAGATAGCTCACAGGTTTATGGTTGCTAATTAGCGCATCCACGATTTCCTGCGAGCGGGCAGGAGTAAAACGCCAGTCAGTCGTGAATGACACCACCAGGAATTTGCACTGGGTATTGGCCATGGCTTTTTTGAGCGACTGTTCATATTCACGCGACGGATCAAAGTAATCCAGTGCCTTGGTCATGATCAGATAGGTATTGGCATCGAAGTTACGGCTGAACTGCTCACCCTGATAACGCAGATAGCTTTCGACCTGGAATTCGACATCGAAACCATACATAAATTTGCCTGATTTCAAATCGCGGCCAAATTTCTGTTTCATGGCTTCTTCGGACAGGTAAGTAATATGACCGACCATACGCGCCAGAATCAGACCACGTTTTGGATAGCTGTCATTTTCCAGATAACGACCATTATGGAAATCCGGGTCTGACAAAATCGACTGACGTGCCACTTCGTTAAAGGCAATATTCTGTGCAGAAAGCTTTGGAGCGCTGGCAATAATCACGCATTTTCTTAAACGGTTTGGATAATCCACTGACCATTGCAATGCCTGCATACCACCCAGTGAACCGCCAATGATGGCATCCCAGGTATCAATCCCTAAACGATCAGAGAGCAGGGCCTGGGTTTTGACCCAGTCGCGGACCGTAACCAGTGGAAAATCAGGGCCATAAGGACGGTTATCATTTTCAGGGTTTGGCGAGATCGGGCCGGTAGAACCGCTACAGCCACCAATATTATTCAGTGAAACCACAAAGAATTTTGAAGTATCAATGGCTTTGCCGGGGCCAATACATGAATCCCACCAGCCGGCTTTTTTATCATCTGCATGATGATAGCCTGCGGCATGGTGATGACCGGAAAGGGCATGACAAATCAGAATGGCATTGGACTTATCGGCATTGAGTTCGCCATAAGTTTCAACCATCAGTTCAAAACGTGGGAGGATGCGACCGCATTCAAGCTCTAACGGCTCTTCAAATTGGAACTTTTGTGGGACAACAATGCCCACTGAGTCAGCTGGAAAAGACACGGGGAGGATTCGCCTTAAATCTTTAGTATGAATAATAAAAGGATACCATTTGCCGGTATCCTTCTAAAGTCATTTTAGTGCTATGAATTATCGCAAATTCTAATACAGCCGTTTAGACCGCAGCAGCAATCACCTGATCAGTGCTTAACACACCCTGATCAATCAGGCGGTTGGTCGAGGCAATAATTGCTTCGATAGAAGAGGTCACGATGTTGTCATGTACTCCTGCACCAAAGGCAGATTTACCGGTACCTTTCACCTGAAGTTCGATCAAGGCCAAGGCTTTGGCATGGGCGCCAGAACTGATGCTGCGCTCTTCATAGTTTACGACATCAATCGGCAACTGAAGTGCATCCAAAATCGCAGAAATTGGACCATTGCCTTCACCACGAACACGACGTGACTGGCCATCAATTTCAAGATCAAGCTCAATCACCTGATTGCCATTATCATCTGACAATTTGTAGTTTTTCGCAGAATAGTGAACGTTTTTAGCATCCACATAGGTTTCCTTGAACAATTTCCAGATTTCGGTCGCGCTGATTTCAGTGCCTTGCTCATCGGTACGTTTTTGTACGATCTGAGAGAATTCAATCTGTAAACGACGCGGCAAGATCACGTTGTAGTTGGATTCTAACAAGTAGGCAATACCACCTTTACCTGACTGTGAATTGACACGGATCACTGCGTCATAGTCACGGCCCAAATCTTTCGGGTCGATTGGCAAGTACGGCATATCCCAGATTTCTTCGTTTTTCTGGAACTCGAAACCTTTTTTGATGGCATCCTGATGCGAACCCGAGAATGCAGTAAACACCAAATCACCGGCATATGGATGACGCGGGTGCACAGGTAAACCGGTACATTCTTCCACAGTCGCAATGATTTCATTGATGTTGGAGAAATCTAAATTCGGTGCCACGCCTTGGGTATACATGTTCAAGGCAATCGCAGCCACGTCGACGTTACCGGTGCGCTCGCCATTACCAAACACACAGCCTTCAACCCGGTCAGCACCAGCCATAATTGCCAATTCAGAAGCGGCAATGCCACAACCACGGTCATTGTGACAGTGAACTGAAATGATCACGCCGTCACGACGCTGGATGTTGCGGTGCATCCATTCGATTTGATCGGCATAGATGTGTGGACCTGAAACTTCTACCGTTGCAGGCAAGTTCAAAATCACTTTATTGGTCGGTGATGCTTCCCAGATTTCAGTGACGGCATCGCAGACATCTTTCGCGACTTCTAATTCGGTTGCAGTAAAACATTCAGGGCTGTACTGAAATACGAATTCAGTTTCCGGCTGTTTTGCGGCATATTCTTTCACTTTTTGTGCAGCATTAATGGCTAACTGTTTTGCACCCTCAACATCAACATTCAAGACTTTATTGCGGAATGTCGGCGAGTTAGAGTTATAGATATGTACAATGGCACGTTTCGCACCTTGTAAAGATTCAAAGGTACGCTGAATCAAATGATCACGTGCCTGAACCAAGACCTCGATATAAACGTCATCCGGAATATGACCTTCTTCAATCAATTTACGGGTGAAATCGAAGTCAATTTGCGATGCTGACGGGAAGCCGATTTCAATATGTTTGAAACCGATTTTCACCAACATCTGGAACATCTTGAATTTCTGCTCCATGTTCATTGGCTCAAAGATCGCTTGGTTACCGTCACGCAGGTCGGTACTCATCCAGATTGGCGCTTTATTGATTTCGTTGTTCGGCCATTGACGGTCTGGTAAGTCCACACGTTGATACATGCGACGGTATTTTTTACTTGGATCAGCCAACATCATGAGAGAGCTCCTTATGCTAACTTGGGTACCGTAATCTTGGTTAAAGCGGTGCGTGGGTCAGCGGCATAGATTTTGTCTATTCATTGGGTTTTAGTGACAGTCTGGTTCAAACCTGAAATATGGTCTAAATATTGGTGGTTTAGCTTCACCAAATGCACTAAATGCCTTACTTATAATTTAAAGTTTAATCCACTTATCCCGAAAAATTTTTGCTATTTTTATGGATTTTAGTCGTATGGTAATAAAGATTTTCTTATAAACCTTAAGAATTGAAAAATATTTTCACTTATTCTAAATATTGTATTTTATATTTTCTTAATTTGGACATAATGCGTTATTTATTACGTTCAATTGTGCCACAACGCAGTATATTTTGATAAACAATAAATCCAATGATTTTCAAAGATCATTGACGTCAGGGCATCTTTTAAAGTTCAGCCCATTTACGCATTAAATTATGATACAGGTTGGTCAGTTTCATGACTTCTGCATGCTGATCACCCAGCTGCATTCTCAGGTTTTGAATACTCTGATCCAGATTAAACAGCATATGCCGTTCTGCATCATCACGGATCATGCTTTGTACCCAAAAAAATGAAGCAATTCGACAACCGGAAGTGATTGGCGTGACTTCATGCAGGCTGGTCGACGGATACAGAATCATATCGCCGGCAGGCAATTTTACTTCGTGATAACCGTAAGTGTCTTCGACCACCAGTTCACCACCGACATATTCTTCCGGCTCACTTAAAAAAACCGTACAGGATAAATCCGTTCTGAGGCGTTCATTGCTGCCGCGAATACGACGAATCGAATTATCGACATGAAAACCAAAGGCTTCATTATTTTCATAGCGGTTAAAAAGCGGGGGAATAATATCCAGTGGAATCGCTGCTGATAAAAATAGTGGATGTTGTCCTAGAGATTCTAAAATAATATTGCTGAGATGATTAGTGAGCGGATGATCTTCAGGTAATTGCTGATTCTGTTTCACGGTGGCAGAGAGTGTGCCAGCAGTGACCTTGCCATTAACCCACTCAATCTTATTCATCTCCTCACGGAAATATTGCACCTGTTCTTTGCTCAGTACATTTGGAATATGATGCAGCACTGGAAACCCCTGAATAATCGTATTTTAAAAATAACATAGCCCCCATCAGGAGGCTATGCGGTTGCATTGAATTAATATTTAAAGTTGACTGCTAACACTGCACTACGGCCTTCTGCTTCGGTCGCATAATGAGATGAATAGGCTTTTGTGAAGTAACGTTCATCAGACAGGTTGTTGAGGTTTAATTGCAAATCAACGTTTTCATTCACGTTATAACGCGCCATGGCATCATAGCGAACATAGCCTGGAACATATTTGGTATTAGTAGCATTACCATAGACTTTGTCCATTGCGACGGCACCAGCACCTAGAGTTAAAGCAGAAGTTACTGCATAAGTAGTCCAAAGGGTTGCACTGTTTTTCGCAACGTTTTGAACCTGATTGCCATTACTTCTATTGGAAATGTAGATTGGAGCTGCTGTAGTGCCAATATTTTCATAACCACCATCAACTAACTCACTGTCCAAATAAGTATAACCCGCAGATACAGCCCATTTATCCGTGATGTTGCCATTTACACCAAGCTCAATACCATCGACACGAGTTTCACCAATATTACTTGTGGTGCCATCATCTCCGGTCGCACGAGTATTGGTTTTTTCCGTGCGGAAAATAGCTGCAGTCAGGTTGAGCTTATCATTCAAGACATCCCATTTAGTTCCTAACTCCATGGTCCGGACTTCTTCAGGTTTAAGATTATTTATTGCAGCAGTAATCCCTTCAGAACCATCGCCACCATCTACACCGACTGGATTAGACGAAGTCGCATAACTTGCATAGATACTGCCATTTTCAACAGGTTTAAAGGTCAGGCCAGCTTGATAGTTGATAAAGTCTTTATCATTTTCAAGTTTAACAATTGTTCCTGCTGGAGTCGTAGTATTAAAACGACCTGCAAGCATGGTTTGCTCAGTTGAGTAGTCATCCCAACGTACGCCTAAATCTAAAAGCCACTGAGGGGTGAATTCAATACTATCCAGGAAATAAACAGACTTTGATTTGCTTTGAATATTGTACTGGTCGGCACCATTGGTACTTAATGTACCTGTCCATGGCCCACGGTTTGGGTTTTGTACCGAAGTACACCAGCCCGAAGTAATATCACCAGCGTTACAGGCATTGTGTACGTTACCTGTAGCGTTAACCCCATCAATAATGTATTGGGTACGGTCAGTTTCTTGGTCTGAATATTCGGCCCCCAGGTTAAAACTATGTTTAAGCATGCCTGTATTAAATTTACCGGTTAAAGCAAGTTGGTCGGTAAAAGCATCAGTATCTGCTACACGTGAGTTGGCACGTGCCCAGACATTGCCATTCAGTAAGAAATTGCCTCTTGAGTCATCTGGATTGGTCCAAAGGTAATCATTTTTAGACGTGTTATACACTGCCGTATTGCTAATGGTTAAGTTGTCCGTCAGATCATGTTCTAATTTAAGCGTTCCTGACTGATTTTCCTGTTTCTGGAAGTCACGATCTTTCCAGCCATAGTATTGACCTTGTTTAATATCAATTGGCTTGCCGTTGCCATTCAATCCTACATTTGCATTTGTGAGCGCAAATGGATTGTTATAAGGAATACCTGAATCAGGTGTGTCATCGGTTTTTAAATAGTAATAACTTAAAGTCGCGCGAGTAGGGGTGTCCAGACCAAAACTAATACTCGGTGCAATACCGGCACGTTTATATTCTGCACCGTCTTTCTGGCCTGCTTTTTCATTTTGATGCCCCATGACTGCCACACGTGCCGCAATACCATTACCAAAGTCTTTGTTACCATCTAAAGTAATACGTTGATAATTATCTGTGCCGCCAGCGACCGAACCTTCTAGAAAATCGCCTGCTTTAGCGACTTTAGAAATCATGTTAATGCTACCGCCAGTGGTGCCTGCACCGCCCATGGCAGAAGCAGAACCTTTGGTCACTTCAACTTGTTCTACCGCAAACATTTCACGGTTTTGTGAGGTGGCATTACGAACGCCGTCTACATACATCGAACTTTCAGAGTTATAACCACGAATAAATGGACGGTCACCATTCGGATTACCACCTTCACCTGCACCCAAGGTAATCCCCGGAACTGTACGCAGTGCATCAGCTAAAGTCGTCACTTGTGTATCGGCAATCAGCTGTTTTGAAATCACTGAAACTGACTTGGGGGTGTCGAGTAAAGGCGCAACAAATTTGCTATTCGCAGATTGATCTACTTTTAAGCTGGGTGCTTTTTCAGCTTTGACTTCTTGATGAATAGTCTCTAACTGGATCACCTGTTCTTCTGCCATCGCAGATGCAGCTACCATTGATAAAGATGAAACAATTGCAGAGGAAACGATTTTTTTACGTGTTTTAATGAAGGTCATGTTAAACCTAATAAATGAATGCTAAAAATGTATGCGAATAATAATGATTCTTGTTTTTATTTTTATCTTTTTATCATGGGAATTCATGATCTTTAAGAAAATATTAAATGAGTTTTTAAATGTAATGATATAACAATATCTACTTAAGTTTTTGATTTTAATAAATATTGAAAAATTAATCTGATTATTAAATTTTTATTGAGAATAATGATGTCTATAAAGGGACATAAATTAGGGATTTTTCGTGGAGTACTAACCTAGCGATAATAAAAAACCCTGCCAGGGCAGGGTTTTAAATAACTTTCACTTAAATATTAGAAGTCATATGAAACAGATAGCCAGTAGTTACGGTCTGGAATATAAGTACCCGCTAAACCACTCGTCGTTTTAGTATATAGGAAAGCATTTTCAACTTCGTTATCACTATTAATAAATGACTTATAGTCGCCAAAGTCTTTGTTCAATAAGTTATTCACACGACCTGAAACAGTAACTTGATTGTTGACTTTATAAGATGCACCTAAATTAAATAGCTCATAGGCTTTTAACTTATTGCCGACAGCATCAATTTCACGACTTACATTGACATCGCTTAAATCAGGATCTATGAAACGTACACGGTCAGATTTATATTCAGCTTCTAACCAGGTAGTGAACTTATCATTCACATACCAAGTTCCTGTGAAGTTCAAAGCGTGACGAGGTGTATTTTCAATAGGATTACCTTTATTTTCACCTTCGGTAATTTCAGACTCTAACCAGGTATAGTTTGCTTTTACATCAAAGCTTGGAGAAATTTCATATTTAGCACTAAGTTCCACACCGTAGCTTTCAGCTTCGCCTGCATTGCCTTTAAAACTAAAGTTTTGCTGATTATCAAAACTGCCTACAGTCATGCAGTTGTTTGCAGGTGCTTGTCCTGTTGGGCGACCTGCCCATAAACAGTTTTCAACGACGCGTGCATCACTGATGATAATATCTTTAAACTGAGTAAAGAACGCAGTGGTAGCTAAAGAGAAATTAGACAAGTTGTCGTAAACGAAACCAAGTTCATAGTTTGTGGTTTCTTCAGGCTTAAGATCTGGGTTGCCCAAAGTCACGTTTCGGCCTTGTGAGCTAAAACCATTGATTCCATTATGAAGGTCATTCGCTGTTGGAACTTTATAGCCAGTACTTATACCACCTTTTAAAATCAACTGATCATTGGTGTTCCAAACTAAATATGCGCGAGGTGTAAAGTGACCACCAAAAGCACTATGGTCTTCGTAGCGACCACCGAAAGTGAATGCAAGAGAATCCGTTAGATTCCACTCATCCTCAGCGAACACAGACCAAGAATCCTGTTCAAAAGCAACTCCATTACCTGCTGAGTTATCGATGGTTTCACCATCTTTATATTCAACACCAGTCGTAAGTTTATGGTTGCCAAGTGTTGAAATAATACGAGAATCAACGGTTAGGTCTTTATTTTCTAAAATACGATCTTGTGTACCATCTGAATAATAATTGTATTCAGGTACATTTCCTTTTGGAAGACGACGGCCTTCTTGTTCAGAAGAAACATAGCTTGCAAATGTTTTCCATTGACCTAAGTTAAGCTCAGCATCTACACCTGCAGAAATACGATCTCTTAAGAATTTGATCTCGTCTTTATATGAACCAATCCCTGATGGTAAACCTGTCGTACGGTTGAATTCGTAAAGTTCACCTAAACGGGCATCACTATTATCAAAACGTTGTTTAGCATGATCAAAGTCTACCCAAGTAGAGACGTTATCAT
Organism: Acinetobacter sp. YH01021; assembly: GCF_013420255.1. Taxonomy (GTDB): domain Bacteria; phylum Pseudomonadota; class Gammaproteobacteria; order Pseudomonadales; family Moraxellaceae; genus Acinetobacter. The sequence continues at coordinate 15,453 of NZ_VOYO01000007.1, read as the reverse complement.
TTATATTTAGCGTAAGTTTTGTACCCACAGCATAATTATTTGCTTCTACTGTACGTGGGTCACGACCTTGGCTACCTTCATCAATAGTTTTTGCGGGTGTAACAAGTCGATCTGATTGATCGCGGTGGAAAAACTCGCCACGTACTTGTATACCAAGTTTATCTTGAATCACTGGACCATTAACAACTGCACTGGTTTTCCAGTTATTACCAATATCAGAATTTTCTTGAATATTCTGTTCAACAGAAACGTTACCATTCCATTCTGATGCAACTTTCTTGGTAATAATGTTAATGATACCGCCCATGGCATCAGAACCATAGAGGGTAGACATAGGCCCACGAATGACTTCAATACGTTCAATAGAAGCTAATGGTGGCATAAAGCTTGTACTAAATTCACCAAAACCATTTGGACCAACTGAACCAGAAGTATTCTGACGCTGACCATCGATCAAAATAAGAGTGTAAGATTGATTCAGACCACGCATTTGGATATTTAAACCACCAGTTTTGCCTTGGCCATTTCGTACGTCGACACCTGGTACTTCACTGAGCGCATCTGCAATACTGGTAATACCTTTTTTCTTTAAGTCTTCTGCAGTTACTACACTAATAGAGGCAGGCGCATTTTTTATATCTTGTTCAAAACCTGCTGCTGAAACCACAATCGTAGACATTTGATGTGTTGTTGTAGGAGTCGTTGTCTCATTCACAGTCTCTGCAAAAGCAGATGTTGCTGTAACCCCAAGAATTGCCAATGTAAGTGGACGAAGACTAAAACTATGCATGACCAAATTCCCGAACCGAAGAATAAATTAGTATTGTTGCTCAAATAAGAAACTGGATATTAATGATAGTATTTATCATTTGCAATAAAAATATACATTTTCTCCATTTAAATTGGGTTGACTGGGCATCTGGAAAGATGGCAATTCAAATAAAAAAAGGGCTTAAAAACTGGAACTCGCGCGTATTTTTTGTATATCTCTAAATGTTGTCATATAATGTGGCACATTTTTATAAACCTGTTATTACCTAATATATAGAGGAAGCCATGCAAGTAACTTCTGAAGCGGTTTCGGGCGTTGCCCGTCGTTTAAATGTTTCTGTACCGACGAGCCGTATTAATGAGCAATTTGAAGCTCGTTTAAAACGCACTGCTAAAACTGCGAAGATCAACGGCTTCCGTCCAGGTAAAGTGCCTGTAAACGTAGTTCGTCGTGAATACGGCGCGGGTATCTACCAAGAAGTAGTAAACGATATTATTCGTGACACAGTTTTCGAAGCGATCCAGCAAGAAAAAATCAATGCTGTGGGCATGCCAAACATCGAAAAAACTGAAATGAAAGACGACGCGCTGGTATATACAGCGACTGTTGAAGTTTATCCAGAAATCGAAGTGAAATTCGACGGTTTGGAAGTTGAGCGTAAAGCAGCTGAAGTAAATGACAAAGACGTTGAGAAGATGATTGAAAATCTTCAAAAACAACGTGCTGCTTGGGCTGAAACAAAAGGCATGGCTAAAAAAGACATGCAAGTAACTTTTGATTTTGAAGGTTCAATCGACGGCGAAAAATTTGAAGGCGGTTCTGCAGAAGACTTCAAACTAGTACTTGGTTCTGGTCGTATGATCCCTGGCTTCGAAGACGGTATCGTTGGTATGAAGAAAGGCGAAGAGAAAGTGATTGATGTAACTTTCCCTGAAGACTACCAAGCTGAAAACCTTGCTGGTAAACAAGCTCAATTCAAAATCACTGTGAAGCTTGTTGAAAAGCAAAAACTTCCAGAAATCGATGCTGAATTCCTGAAAATCTTCGGTGTATCTGAAGAAGAAGGCGTTGAGAAGTTAAAAGCTGACGTTCGTAAAAACATGGAACGTGAAGTGAAGAATGGCCTTCGCAACCAGGTTAAAGGCGCGACTTTCGATGCACTTGTAGCTGCAAACGAAGTTGAACTTCCAGCTGCTATGCTTGCTCAAGAAATTGACCGTCAACGTCAACAAATGATCCAGCAGTTCACACAGCAGTTTGGTGCTCAAGGTGCGAAAGCATTTGATTCAAGCATGCTTCCAGACGAATTGTTCAAAGAACAAGCTGAAAAATCTGTAAAACTTGGCGTACTTGTAAGCCGTGTTTTAGCTGATGCGAAAATTGAAGTAGATGCTGCACGCGTTGAAGCGTACATCGAAGACATGGCTTCTTCTTATGAAGATCCAAACGAAGTAATTGAATACTTCAAAAACGATGCGCAACAACGTGCCCAAATCGAAGCAGTTGTACTAGAAGACCAAGTTGTTGATTACATTTTGGCTTCTGCTAAAGTAACTGATGCGACTGTAAGCTATGAAGACTTATTGAAAGAGCAGCAAGCTCGTCAACAAGGCTAATTTAGCTTTCGATAAAAAAGGCGCTTAATGCGCCTTTTTTTCATATTGATGCCTGAAAAAAGCATTTCTGTTTTTCACAAAACTAATGCAAAAAATATAATGGATTTGTTGGCGAATTTTTTGCAATTTCAGTGATTATCCCTCATATTGTGATTATGGGTTAGGTCACAAAAAATTTAGGAATAAATAAACGTATGTATGTTCCAACGATTGAAAACGCTTTAGTGCCAATGGTGGTAGAACAATCCTCTCGTGGTGAGCGTTCTTTTGATATTTATTCACGCCTTTTGCGTGAACGTGTAATTTTTATGACGGGCGAAGTTGAAGACAACATGGCGAACCTGATCGTTGCGCAAATGTTGTTTTTAGAGGCGGAAAATCCAGATAAAGATATTCATCTATATATCAATTCACCAGGCGGTTCGGTAACTGCGGGTATGGCGATTTATGACACCATGCAGTTTATCAAACCTGATGTCGTAACGTACTGCATGGGTCAGGCAGCATCAATGGGTGCGTTCCTGCTGAATGCCGGTACCAAAGGCAAGCGCTATTGCCTTGAAAATGCCCGTGTCATGATTCACCAGCCATTGGGTGGTTTCCGTGGTCAGGCTTCAGATATTGAAATTCATGCACGTGAAATCCTGTTTATTAAAGAACGTTTAAACCGTTTAATGGCTGAACACAGCGGTCAGGATTACGAGAAAGTTGCACGTGATACAGACCGTGACAACTTTATGACTGCTCAGCAAGCGAAAGAATACGGTCTTGTGGACGAAGTTTTAACTAAACGTCCATAAGTTTTAAAGATTGAGATAGTGGAGTAAATATGTCCGAACATCCTCAAGGACAAAAGCATTGTTCATTTTGCGGTAAAACGCAGTCTGAAGTCGGGAAGCTGATTGCAGGCGAGGACGCATACATTTGTAACGAATGTGTGGACGTATGCTTAGATTTGGTTCAAACCAGTCAGCAGGTGGAAACCAATGACTGGGCCAATCGTCCTTTGCCGAAACCGCATGAAATTCGTGCGGCCTTGGATCAATATGTGATTGGTCAGGACGTCGCGAAAAAAACCTTGTCAGTTGCGGTTTATAACCATTACAAGCGCTTGAAAGTGCAAAATAATGGCAAGAAAGCTGATGATTCAGTCGAGCTTTCAAAAAGTAATATTATGTTGGTTGGTCCGACAGGATCGGGCAAAACCTTGCTTGCACAAACGCTGGCACGTCTTCTTGATGTTCCATTTGCCATGGCAGATGCAACGACACTGACCGAAGCCGGTTATGTGGGTGAAGATGTAGAAAACATCGTACAGAAGCTTTTGCAAAAAGCAGATTACGATGTCGAAAAAGCGCAAAAGGGGATTATCTATATCGATGAAATCGACAAGATTACCCGCAAGTCTGAAAACCCATCCATCACGCGTGATGTATCGGGTGAAGGCGTTCAGCAAGCATTATTGAAAATGATTGAAGGCACGGTTGCATCAATTCCGCCACAAGGTGGACGTAAGCATCCGCAGCAAGAATTCATTCAGATTGATACCTCGAACATCCTGTTTATCTGTGGTGGTGCATTCTCAGGACTTGAGAAAATTGTACAGCAGCGTCAGGAAAAAGGTGGCATCGGCTTTACTGCAGAAGTGCGTAAAAAAGATGAAACCAAGAAGCTGTCTGACTTGTTCCGTCAAGTTGAAGCAACTGACCTGGTAAAATTTGGTTTGATTCCAGAATTTATTGGTCGTTTGCCAGTCATTGCCACTTTGGATGAGTTGGATGAAGAAGCACTGATGCAGATTCTGACTGAGCCGAAGAACGCGTTAACCCGTCAGTATCAACATCTGTTTGATATGGAAGATGTGGATCTGGTTTTTGAAGAATCGGCATTACGCGCAGTGGCTAAGAAAGCAGTTGAGCGTAATACAGGCGCGCGTGGTTTACGTTCGATCCTGGAAAATTCATTGCTGGAAACCATGTATGACTTGCCAAGCCGTAGCGATGTCGGCACTGTCGTCATCAATGAAGCTGTGATTAAAGGTGAGGCAGAGCCGGAATACCGTGCCAAGCGTCAGCCACATGATCAGCAAGAGACAGCAACAAAAATAGATTTAAAGGTGGTAAATAGCAAATCTGCTTAATTGCTATTCGTCCGAAACGTGCGAAAACTCCGTGTTTTCGCACGTTTTTTATTTCCAAAAATAAAGCTCGGTGTTAATCTGATTCACTAGGCGTGGATGCCTAAAACTTATAAAAAACAAATCGCAAAGCACTTGCATACAAAAGAATAAAGACGCAGTGAGGGATAAGCATGCGTGGAGTCGCAATTGTACTCATCAGCAGTTTGGCATTGCTGGGGTGTCATGGTAAGAAAGCCGTCGTTGAGCCTACACAGCCACTCAGCACTTTAAAAAATATCGATCTTGAAAAAAAACCGGGCTTTGTCGAGCAGCATCGTATCGGTATGTTTACCATTGGCGGTTGGGTCAATCAAAAGCAGGGAAACCAGTTTCAGACGGTGAAACCACAGCATGATGAAGCCGCTATTGTATATTTATACCGGCCCGATTCTAGATGGAATCGTCAGGAAATTGTCGCTGCCAGCCTGTTTATCAATCAAGAACATATTCCAAGCTTATTGCACAACCATTATTACTGGATTGAAGTGCCTGCAGGGACCTATCGTTTGAGTACCAGTCGACCGCTAGGCGCGCTGCATTTCCAGAAACCTAAATATCTGGATTTTACTGTCGAAGCGGGACAGTCTTATTTTATTAAATATGATGAAGAGAATATCAGTACACGCCGGAGTGTTTCCGGGCCGCTCATGCTGATGCCGGAAAAAGTTGGCCTGAATGAAATTGCTTTTACTCAGCTAAAATCAGACAGTTTTAACTTCGTGGCACAAGATCAGGAAACAGGCCAGATTCGTAAAAAAGCCCAAAAAATTGAACCGACTGCTTATGATCCATCATTAGATGTACAGTTGGAAGCACCTTTTAAACTTTGGGATCCGCGGACTTGGTAATTGACATTTTATTGAGAAAATATAATAAAAAAGCACCCTGAATGGGTGCTTTTTTATACAGATTTAATTAGCCCGCAGCAGCGTCAACTACTGGAATCTTACCAATTTTTGCTTGCCAGATTTTAGGTGCAGTCGCGTGAATAGAAGTACCATTCACATCAACCGCTACAGATACCGGCATATCTTTTACCACAAACTTGTAAATTGCTTCCATACCCAGGTCAGCAAAGGCAACCACTTCAGCTTCGCGAATAGCTTTAGACACGAGGTAAGCAGCACCACCGACAGCCATCAGGTAAGTTGCCTGGTTGTCTTTAATGGCTTCAACGGCAGCAGGACCACGGTCTGCTTTACCGATCATGCCGAACATGCCAGTTGCTTCAAGAACTTGACGCGTAAATTTATCCATACGCGTAGCCGTTGTTGGGCCAGCAGGGCCTACAACTTCGTCGCCGACTGGATCAACAGGGCCAACGTAGTAGATAAACTTGCCTTTCAGATCAACAGGAAGTTCTTCACCGTTGTTCAGCATGTCGACCATACGTTTGTGTGCAGCATCACGACCTGTATAGATTGTACCGTTAAGAAGAAGTGTATCGCCTGGTTTCCAGCTATTCATTTCTTCTTGGGTAATCGTGTCAAGGTCAACACGTTTAGAAGATGAAGAATCCCAAGTCACAGCAGGGTAGTCTTCAAGTTTAGGTGCTTGAATATGTGCAACACCTGTACCATCTAACTGGAAGTGTGCATGACGAGTCGCAGCACAGTTCGGGATCATACCAACTGGTTTACCTGCAGCATGACATGGATAATCTTTGATTTTAATATCAAGTACAGTGGTTAAACCGCCAAGACCTTGTGCACCAATACCCAAAGCATTTACTTTTTCGAAGATTTCGATACGAAGCTCTTCCATTTTGCTTTGTGGACCACGACGAAGCAATTCGTCCATGTTGATCTCTTCCATCAATGCTTCTTTGGCAAGCATCATGGCTTTTTCAGCAGTACCACCGATCCCGATTCCCAGCATACCTGGTGGACACCAGCCTGCACCCATGGTTGGAACAGTTTTCAGTACCCAATCCACGATTGAATCAGATGGGTTTAACATTGCTAGTTTAGATTTGTTTTCTGAACCGCCACCTTTGGCTGCCACAGTGATATCTACTTTATTACCAGGCACAAGCTTGTGGTAAATCACGGCAGGAGTGTTGTCTTTGGTGTTCTTACGACCAAATGCAGGATCAGCCAGAACTGATGCGCGAAGCACGTTCGAGTTTTCTAAATAACCCTGACGTACGCCTTCATTGATTGCATCATCCAGGCTCATGGTTAAATCGAATTTAACGTCCATGCCCACTTCAACAAATACGTTGACGATACCGGTATCTTGACAGATTGGGCGGTGGCCTTCTGCACACATGCGTGAGTTAATTAAGATTTGTGCGATCGCATCTTTAGCAGCTTTGTTCTCTTCACGATCATACGCACGGCTCATCGCTTGGATAAAGTCCTGTGGGTGATAGTAAGAAATGAACTGAAGCGCATCTTTAACTGATGTGATCAAGTCATCTTGCTTGATAATAGTTGTCATACAAATATCTCTTGAGCGGGCTGATAGCTAGCGGGCTAAATTATAAGACAAAAGAATCGGGTTGTGGGCATTTTGGGCGAGCATTGGCCGAAAGTTTATAGTTTAAGCAATCTGAGCAAGGACTTTAGCTATTCCATGGGTCAAATATGACAGCAAGTTGTCATATTCAATGTCATATTTCAGATAAAAAATACGCATAATTTTGCTTATTCCGTATTAAGCGATTGAATTTTATTAATTATTTTAAATTTAATAAAAAACCAGATTGTCATATAACTGTCATAAAACTTTTACATAATGCAGCTATTGAAACGGGAGATCCTAACAATGGTTACAGGTATTTTGATGGCAGCTGGTTTTTGTGTATATATCGCTGCAACTTGGATGTACGGTCAGAAAGAAGATCAAGCCTAAGCTTTATCTTCCTTTTTATTTTAAGACCTCAAAGAATTAACCTATCTTCAAATCTTCAAATCTTCAAATCTTCAAATCTTCAAATCTTCAAATCTTCAAATCTTCAAATCTTCAAATCTTCAAATCTTCAAATCTTCAAATCTTCAAATCTTCAAATCTTCAAATCTTCAAATCTTCGAATCCAGTTATAAAAATATTTGAAAACTCAAATTTAAAAAGCATCTCTCCTATAGCTTACTCAAGCCATGTTGACCATTTACATTTTTAACCCAGAAAAACTCAAAGCCTGAAAACCCTTACACATGCGGCATTTTTTATTGCTTAGACTGTTTCTCTCAACTTCTAGAAACAGGCAAGTAGAATGAACAATTTTAATGCAAGTGATATTAAAGAACATGCTTCAGTCATTGCTTCATGTGGTACTCAAGTCGGGAAGGTGGACCATTTAGAAGGTCAGGATTCAATTAAATTAACAAGAAGTGATGATGAAAATAATGAGCATCATCTGATTCCCTTGAGTTGGGTAAGTGAAATCAAAGACGATAGCGTCGTGCTCAATAAAACTGCGGAAGAGGTACGTAAAGAGTGGACTACCTTATAAGAAATTAAAGTTAGTGGACTGAAAAGCAGGGCTGCTTCAGCTTAATTTTTTATGTCACAGACTTTATGAGTAACCGTTGAAAATGCCAGTTCGAAAGACTGGCATTTTTATTGTTTATTAAAACGAGATAATGATCGCGTGCTGAATTTATTGAAGCTATGAGTGTTTTTTTATAAAAAAACCACCTGATTTTTCAATCAGATGGTTTGGAAAACTTAAATTCAAGAAGTATTAAGCTTCTTGCTGCTCGGCCTGAATCGCGGTTAAGGCAATGGTAAACACGATGTCATCGACCAAGGCACCACGCGACAGGTCATTCACAGGCTTATTCAAGCCTTGCAGCATTGGCCCGACACTGACTACATTGGCAGCACGTTGTACCGCTTTATAGGTCGTGTTACCGGTATTCAGATCCGGGAAAATAAATACATTGGCACGTCCAGCCACTTGTGAATCAGGTGCCTTTTGGCGCCCCACGCTTTCCACCGATGCTGCATCATATTGTAATGGCCCATCAATCAACAGGTCAGGACGACGTTCTTTGGCAATGCGTGTAGCTTCCGCGACTTTTTCCACATCAGCGCCAGTACCCGAAGTTCCTGTCGAATAGGAAATCATGGCAATGCGTGGATCTATACCAAAGGCTTTGGCAGAATCGGCGGACTGGATTGCAATTTCGGCCAGCTGTTCTGCATCAGGGTCCGGATTGATCGCACAGTCACCATACACATAGACTTCATCTGGCAACAGCATAAAGAATACGGAAGATACCAGTGAGTAATCCGGAGCAGTCTTAATCAGCTGGAAAGCAGGACGTACCGTATTCGCCGTGGTATGCACTGCACCTGACACCAAACCGTCAACCTGATCCAGCGCCAGCATCATGGTGCCAAGTACTACTGTATCTTGCAGTTGTTCACGGGCCTGTAGTTCGTTGAGCTTGCCTTTACGCAGCTCCACCATCTTGTCGATGTAGTTTTCACGCACCAGATCCGGATCAAGAATTTCCAGATCTTCAGGCAATTCAATACCGCGAGCTTTGGCTACTTCTAGCACAGCTTCAGGCTTGGCCAGCAAAATACACTGTGCAATACCACGCGCCTGACAAATGGCCGCAGCCTGTACGGTACGCGGTTCATCACCCTCTGGCAGTACAATACGTTTTTTCGCAGCAATCGATTTCTGTACCAGTTCATGACGGAAAGCGGAAGGTGACAGACGTGGCTTATAAGAACCATTCAACATTTGATTCAGCCATTCCGGATTGATATGGCTTGAAACAAAACGTGTCACCTGATCTGCACGTTCGGTATCATCCACTGGAATTTCATTGCTGAGATTTGCCAGTTTTTGTGCGGTTTCAAACGTGCTGAGTGGTGTATGTAAAATCGGTAAACCTTGCTTGATGGCAGCCTGGCAGAATTCCAGTACATGATCATTTGGCTGTTGATGTTCAGTCAGCACCAGACCGCCCAAAGGAATCCCATTACTGCTGGCCAGACTACTTGCCAGTAATACGTCAATCCGGTCAGAGGCACTAATAATTAATTCGCCAGCCACGAATTTATGTAGTTCATGTTCAATATTGGCTGAAATCAGACTACTGTGTTGCACACGGCGCTGTTTGGCTTCGCCTTCATTAATCCAGTAAGCAGAAATATGGGCAGCCAGATCAGACATGCGTGGCACACTTAAGGTTTTACTGAAAGGCACCAAGCCAATCACTGGCAATTTTTCAGAACCAATATGCGGATGCGTCTGCTGAATAGCTGTAATAAATTCGGCGGTTTCAGCTTTAAGGCGTAAATCTGGATTCAGCGTGACAGGAATCTGCGCAGATTCTTCAGGCAGACCCTTGGTGCGCATCAACATGATACCTGCCAGACGGGTAGAGCTGGCGCCACCAAAATTACGCAGCTGATGTTCAACTTTATCTGCGGTTTGGCTTGGCTGCTGAATATTGGCATTGCTGACGACAATAACTTTGGCATCCAGTGCTTGTGCCAGTGAAGCATTCAAATCATCGGCAAAACTGTCCTGAGTATTTGGCAACAGCCCTTCGACAATAATCAGGTCATGCTGTTTAGCAATTTGACGATGCAGACGCACCGCTTCTTCAAGCAATTCATCCTGTTCACCCAGATTGATCTGCTGCAAGACTTTGCTATAACGGATGGGTTCCACCGTTTCACTTTGAGAAATATGACGATACAAAGCCGTGGTTCGGTCTTCGATTTCATTCAATTCCTGGGCAAAAGGTTTCAGGAAACCAGCTTTTACCCCTTGGCATTCCAGTGCATAAATCAGGCCCAAACATGCAGAAGTTAAGCCTACGCCTTCCCCCGTGGGAACCAATAAAATTGTTTTCATAAGTTATGTCAGTCGCAGAATAATAAAAATCAGTGAAAAAAGAAGCCAAGCCTGCTTATGCAGGCGTTGCCTCAGCTTTAGACTTTTTTGCAGTATTTCGCTCCACTTCAAGTTCAACAACACTTTGAACTTCTTGGGCGATACGGCCTTCTTCATCTGTTGGCACTACCCAGATTTGAGGGCCTGTGCCTGAATCGATTCGGCCTTCGGTACCGCGTTTCAACTCATTGTTGGCGTTTTTATCCAGACTGAAACCGAAATGAGGCAGGTAAGTCATGGTCTTTTCACGGATATATGCTGAGTTTTCACCAATACCGCCAGTGAAGAACAGACCATCAAGACGTGGCAGACCACAGCTCAACGCTGCCAGAGATTTAGCTAAACGGTAGCAGAATACTTCAATTGCTAGTGCAGCATCTTCATTGCCTTGTTCTGAAGCTTCAATCAGGGTACGCATGTCATTGGACAGATCAGACAAGCCCAAAAGACCACTTTGGCTATTTAGCATCTTGTCAATTTTATAAATATCCCAACCCAGGTTTTTCGCCAGGAAGCTGTGCAGACTTGGGTCAACATCGCCACTGCGTGTGCCCATAACAATGCCTTCCAGTGGAGTTAAACCCATTGAGGTATCTACACTTTTCCCATTCCAAACGGCACAGGTCGAGCTACCATTGCCAAGATGAGCAGTTAACCAGCCACCTTGTTTAAAACTGCCTGCCAGTTCAGAACCACGCTCTGAAACATAAGCATGGCTAGTCCCATGGAAACCATAGCGACGTACACCATGGGCGGTATATAGGAATTTCGGTAGGGCATAACGATAAGCATGCGCTGGCATGGTTTGGTGGAAGGCAGTATCAAATACCGCAACCTGTGGTAATTCCGGGAATAAACGTTTGGTAGCTTCAATACCAATCAGGTGTGCCGGATTGTGTAATGGTGCAAGCGGCGTTGCTTCACGAATTTTTTCAATAATCTCGTCATTGATTAGTTCAGCTTTGGTTAGGCTGCCCCCATGTACGACACGGTGACCGATCGCATCCGGACGGTAGTTGGCCAGACGTTCCAGACCGACTTCGAGTGCTTTTTTGTGGTCAGCAAATGGAATGTGGATATCGACCGGCTCATTGCCAACCGTCACGCCTTTAATGCGAGCATTCTCTGTGCCTAAGTTCTCAGCTAAACCATGAATACGGAAATTCTGCTCCTCAAGAAGTAATGCAAACTTGATTGAAGAAGAGCCACAATTAATAACTAATACTGATTTAGACACGATTGATTACCCAATTTTTAATTAAAATTCTCGTCCATTTGCTTGACCCAATTGCGGACAATGAAGCAGCAATCCAGATCAATGAATATGTTTTAACATTTGTTTTTTTTCTGTCCTAGATAGACTTTAGCAGATTAGACTTAAGCATTATCGACCGATTTAACAATAATAACTAAAATTTATCAGTTCATAGTTTTCATTTATAAATAAAATGATGCTGAAAATATAATCAATAAGAATACTCAATTCTGCTTAAATTTAATTTTAGAACAGATTGGTTTTTAGTTTAGCGCCTGAAAAGGCAAATATTGTTTCTAAATACAATTCTATAAAGAGATTCATCAATAAAATGACCCGAAGGTTCTAATCCATCTATTTCAGTGTCAATTTTTCTGTCCATAAAAAAACAGCCTCATAAATGAGGCTGTTTTTAAGTTAGCGATCTGAATACTTATTGGCGAATCTGACCATCGCCAAAGACAATCCATTTCTGCGAAGTCAGGCCTTCAAGACCGACTGGGCCACGAGCATGGATTTTATCGGTCGAAATTCCGATTTCTGCGCCTAAGCCATATTCAAAACCATCTGCAAAACGAGTAGAGGCATTGATCATGACCGAACTTGAATCTACACCCGCCAGAAATTCGCGAGCCAGACTGTAGTTTTCTGTAATAATAGAATCAGTATGATGCGAGCCATATTTGTTAATGTGCTCAATGGCTTCTTCTATACCAGAAACGACTTTGATCGCCAGAATAGGACCCAGATACTCGATATACCAATCTTCTTCAGTGGCTGTAATTACTGCATCTCCAAGAATACGCTGGGTTTCCCGGCAACCACGAAGTTCGACTTTTTTCTCTTGGTAAAGCTCCGCGATGCGTGGCAAGAATTCTTCAGCGACTTTTTCATCGACCAGCAGGGTTTCCATGGCATTACATACGCCATAGCGATGGGTTTTGGCATTGAGCGCAATCGGCAAGGCTTTTAACAAGTCTGCTTGAGCTTCCACATAGACATGACAGTTGCCATCTAAATGTTTAATGACCGGCACACGTGCTTCCTCGGTAATCCGTTCGATCAGACTCTTGCCGCCACGAGGCACAATCACATCCACATATTCGGTCATGGTAATCAACTGGCCAACAGCAGCGCGGTCAGTCGTGTTTACCACTTGTACGGCAGCCTCAGGCAAGCCTGCGACTTTCAGGCCATGCTGAATCGCGACAGCAATGGCCTGATTTGATTCCAGAGCTTCTGAGCCACCCCGTAAAATAATGGCATTGCCTGATTTGAGTGCGAGTGATGCAGCTTCCAACGTGACGTTAGGACGTGACTCGTAGATCATGCCGACCACACCCAAAGGCACACGCATCTTGCCCAGTTGAATCCCGGATGGGCGATAAGCCATATCACTAATTTCACCAATCGGATCTTTCAAGCCAATGACATCTTTAAGGCCCTGTAACATACCTTTAAAGCGTGCGGGGTTGAGTTCTAAGCGATCAAGCAGGGCTGAGTCCAGATTGTTGTTATGCGCCTTGGTCATATCTTTCTGGTTAGCAGCCAAAATAGCAGCCTGGCTATTTTCCAAAGCCGTATAAATAGCGGATAACGCATTATTTTTAGTTTGGGTGGACGCGCGAGCCAAAATGCGAGAAGCCTGGCGTGCCTGCTGTCCTACCGTTTGCATGTATTGTTCAATAGACTCTTGCATAGCGGTTTGATCACTTAGAAATTTCATTTCGATATTAACAGCCTGTTGCTGCACAATGAAGCCCATCTGTTAAAAATCATCCGTTTTCGCAGACTTCTAAACATTTTGAAATTGTTTTCTGTTTAAAAGCAGATAAGTGGTCAATCAAGCGGTTGCTTGTGAAAAGCAGCTCTGTATAGAATGAAACACGCGACATTGATGTCATTTATAACTATTAAAGAGCAGGATGCGTGTTCAGGCACACCGGAATGTGCCTGAAATATAAGATCTGTTAAGCATGACTTGCACAATAAAAATAAGGCAAGGACGGAGGAAAAGGAATATGAATTCCATCATTCATATGGATGCCCATGTATTGGAACAACCTAGCCATAAGGGCTTTTTTGATCTTTATGATAAGCACAGTTTTAAGCAGCCGCCACGTACGACTTGGATGGAGGGCTGGAAAATCGAATATATGGCGATCGCCCGTCCGGATACCTTACATTTAAGACCCATGGTGATTATTGGGGGAGCTTTCCAGAATTTTAATTCCTACAAATACTGTGTAGAACAGCTTTTTGATGCAGGTCCCATCATTCTGATTGACCTACCGTCCATGGGGGCCAACCAGCAGATTAGTAATGTCGATACGGGGCTGTCTGCCGGAACACTGGAGCTTGAAGACCTTGCTGCGATGCTGGGGCGCTGGCTGGAACAGATGCAGCTGCCGCAAGTGGCAATTCTAGGCATGTCCTTGGGTTCAGTGGTGGCTTCCTGTTTGGCAGATCAGCGTCCTGAACTGGTCGATCGGATGATCCTGATGGGTGTGATGCAGAAAACCCGTAAAAGCTGGCGGATGCTGCTGGAAGAGTCTTTGCATCTAATGAAAGAACAGCGTATGGATGAATTTGGTCAGGCCGTCATTTTGTACCTGGTGAATCATGCACGTTTAACAGAAACCCGGATGTCACCGACTGCAAAGCGTTTGTTCTTTAAACAGATGGCGGAATTTACGGCCACCGAACAGGATCGTTATGATATCAATTGCAACCGTTTATTGCGTCTGACCAATGTGCCGATTCCACAGTGCAAAGTGCTGGTGGCATGTGGGCAATATGACAGTTTTACCTTGCCACATGAGAATGCCAATTTTGCCCTGCAATGTCCGAATATGCAGTATGTACAAATTGCAGGCGCCGATCATGTACCGCAGTTACAACGTCGTAAAGAAACCATGCATCTGTTTGCAACCTTCTTACGTGATGAACCGGTCGATCAGTTGCCGGGAATTATTCCGTTTAGCCCTGAGCAGATACAGCAGCTTGAACGTCGCGGTGAAGAGCGGATTCAGGTGCAAGATTCACAGCGTTTCCTCAGTCATCGTCATTCTGATCTCATTTTAAAAGCAGAGATCGTGGACATGAATTTCTTTGGGGTATTGCTGGAGTTAGATGTAGAACAGGCAGTATGCGCAACAGCTTATCCACGTGATCTGGCCTTGCATCTGGAAGATGAAGTTGGGGAATTTCAGATTGAGTGCCTGATCTTTGAACAGGATGATACTCAGCTGCGTGCTTTATTCAAACATGGCAGTTTTGAAGTTGCAGAACGCTTATTACGCTTTGTACAAATGCAAAAAGTACTGTCACAAACTGAAGTATTTGATGCAGCAATTTAAAAAACAGCAGCATTAAAAAACAGCGTACTTAAACGCTGTTTTTTTTCACGGCATGAATCATCCAGACCAGATCACCTAAATGTTCATCCTGTTCATGAGTCGGGTTTGGCTGATGAGGCTCGGCAAAATAACGTTGTGGTTGTTGTACCTCAACCTGGTCAAATCCTGCATCTTGAAAAAAGTGCTGTAGTTCTTGAGGGGATTTAAAATGGAAGGTAAACGCACTGCGAGACATGAATTTAAGCAGACGGCTACTGCTCCAGATAAAGTTCGCTAGTTGAAACCTTTGCACGAACAGATACACAAAAGTTCGTTAAAATGATATAATGCTTTATAATCAACCACATAACAAAAGACACCGACATGGCATGGAAACAAACAGGGCAGCTGTCCCTAGCAGACAGTC